>JANYHX010000026.1 GCA_025362155.1 Gallionella sp.
TTATCGGTCACCGCCTCGATTATTTTCAGCACGTCGTCGCCGGCCCATCTCCAACCATTTATCATCCGCACCAACTGCCACTGCGCCACGATGACCACGCCTTCAAGCGGGGCTCCCGTTGCCTCATCCACCACCTGGCCATGGATTTCTTTCGCCGAATACGTGAAGGGTTCGGCAACCGTTACCAAGGGAACAAGTGCCAGCAGTGCAGCAAACAGATATCCGTATAAGCGTGTTAAGCGTACAAACATAATTCACCTCACATCGTATCAATCAGCCAAATCCCATACGAATTAAAAGGGGCCAGGCTCGAAATATTCTCTGGTACCGCCGCAACATCCATCACGATTCCCATTGCGCCTACCAGCTCTGCGACATAGTTCATGCATTTGCTCATATGGCCTCCCAGCATTGCCTGAAACATCATAGCTCCAACAATCCTTGTCCGTCCATGTCACTGCCTGCCTTCCCTTATGCCTTATGTGAACATGAATTCTTCTCCTGTATGGGTGAGGGATTGGGCGTAGTTATCGTCTGGCTTACAAATAAAGTTGTTTCTCGCGGTCCGCTTCCGAAGGCTCGAATCCGCGCGTTTCATAGTGTTTGAAAATCGCACTGACCACGGCTTCGGGCTCGTCGATGAGCTGAATCAAATCCATATCCTCCGGGCTGATGACTTTTTCATCTATCAAGGTGGTACGGAACCACTCCAGCATGCCGCCCCAAAACTTGGTGCCCACCAGGATGATAGGGATGCGCCGGGTTTTGCCGGTTTGAACCAGCGTGAGTGCTTCCATCAATTCATCCAACGTACCAAAACCGCCCGGCATAACGACGTAAGCGCTGGCAAATTTGACGAACATGACCTTGCGCGCGAAGAAATGCTGGAAGGTCTGGCTGATGTTCTGGTATGGGTTGCCGGACTGCTCGAAGGGCAATTGGATATTCAATCCTACGCTAGGCGACTTCCCATAGAATGCTCCCTTGTTGGCCGCCTCCATGATGCCGGGGCCACCGCCCGAAATGACCGAAAATCCGGCATCCGAAAGCAGGCGGGCGATTCCTTCGGTAAGCTGGTAATACGGCTGATCCGGCTTGGTGCGGGCGCTGCCAAAGATGCTTACAGCAGGATGAATCTGATTAAGCCTGTCAGTGGCAGAAACAAACTCTGACATAATGCCGAATACGCGCCAGGCCTCTTTGGAATTCCAGGCTTCAGGTACCGCAGAATTGGGTAGTTTGGATGGTATGTTCATGCGATTCCCTTAATAAAAATCAGATCAAATTTAAAAAATGACTACGAATGAAACGAGTTCTGCTCAGGCATCAGCGGCGGCAGACGAAAAAATTACACCGCCTACCAACGGCCAACCATTGCCGTTAATAACGACCAAGACACTGTTGTTAGTTGACGGCTCGTCCTTCCTGTACCGCGCTTTTCACGCTATGCCCGATTTGCGCACTCGCCACGGTGAACCCACCGGAGCGATCTACGGGGTGCTCAATATGCTGCGTCGCCTGCGTAAGGATTACCCGTCGGATTATAGCCTGTGCGTATTCGACGCAAAAGGTAAAACCTTTCGTGACGATTGGTATGCCGAATATAAGGCGACTCGCCGCGCCATGCCTACTGATCTCGCGCGTCAGATTGAGCCCCTGCATCAGGCCATCGCCGCGTCTGGCTGGAACCTGCTGATGGTGGATGGCGTGGAAGCGGACGATGTGATCGGTACGCTGGCGCAACAAGTCACGGATGATGTGCGCTGTGTCATCGCCACCGGTGACAAAGATCTGGCTCAATTAGTCAACGAGCGCGTGACCCTGATCAACACCATGAGCAACGAGACGCTGGATATGGACACGGTCATTACTAAATTTGGGGTGTCCCCGGAGCGCATTGTGGATTATCTGAGCTTGATCGGCGACACAGTGGACAACGTGCCAGGCGTGGAAAAGGTTGGTCCGAAGACTGCCGTGAAGTGGCTCACCCAATACGGCACACTGGATAATTTGATGCAGCACGCCGACGAGATCGGCGGCGTGGTCGGCGAGAATCTGCGCAAGGCACTGGATTGGCTGCCGCAGGCACGGCGCTTGATTACAGTGAAATGCGATGTGGCATTACCACAGAAATATACCGAGCTGATTCCGCCCTTGGCCGACCAGGAGCAACTGCGTAGTTTGTTTGAGCGGTTCGAATTCAAAAGCTGGCTGCGTGAACTTTCACTCCCTCCCGGCTCCTCC
>JANYHX010000034.1 GCA_025362155.1 Gallionella sp.
AGGCTATGATGAATAAACCAAAAAATTTCCATAAGTGGCGGCACACAATTATTTTGTATGTAACGGGTCTCGGTTTGTATGTAGGGATCATCGCGAGTGCAGTTGCAACGGATGAGCCTGCCAAAAAGGATGTGCCACTCAAGCAGTCGGGTAGTTTTTTGATTAAATTCAAGGCCAATGTCAGCGATGCAAAAATCCAGGAAGTGGCTGGTTATTACGGGGCGAGCAAAGTGTTGCCCTTAAGCAATGCTGATTCGTCATCGCATAAAGATCCGGATCAATGGCGCAAGCTCAAGTTTGAATCGGTGGATGATGTGAAGGACATTGCTGTGCGCATTTTTCAGGACAACCGTGTAGATGAAGTCACTGATGTTGCGGTAGGCAGGTGACACAACTTCAGGCTCAAGAATTGCGCGCAATTAGCAATATCTAAAGGGCACCTCTAAAAATCCAAACTCCGTCGCGATACTGCGTTGCTCAAAAATTTTAACGCTTACATATCAAACATATGCGGCGCGCTAAAATTTTTTTCGCGCCTTGTCTCGCTTAGGATTTTGAATTTTTAGAAGTGCCCTAAGGGGAAGGCTCAAATTTATATCAAGGCCGCTTGGATCAAGGATACTGAGCCTTCCCACCTTATTAACTGTGTTGTGTTTTAATGTAAACCACCTGTAACGTGCAGCGTTTCGCCGGTCACATAAGCCGCATCATTGGAAACGAGGAAAGCCACCACCGACGCGATTTCATCCACCGTACCGATACGCGCCATGGGAGTAACCGATTCGATCCATGTGCGCAGATCGCCTTCATGGAAGCCCGCAGCGACCACGCCTTCGGTTGCTATCATGCCGGGATTAACGGCATTGACGCGGATTTTACGCACCGCCAATTCCTTGGATAAAACCACCGTGATTGCATCCACCGCGCCCTTGGTCGCGGTATAAACCGCGCTGTTGGGCGGAGCGATGGTGGAGACGCCAGAACTGATATTCACGATACTGCCGCCCTTGTCACTGAATGCGCGCACGGCTTCCTGTGTTACCAGCAACAGGCCCAGAACATTGACGTTGAATTGTTTGTGAAAGTGTTCCGGGGTGATGGCGTCTAGCGGTGCGAAATCATAGACGCCTGCGTTATTGACGAGAATATCAATCGCCCCCAATGCTTTTTTACTGGCCTCGACTACGCCTTTTATTTCCTCCGGCCTGGAAAGGTTGCCATGCACGGCCACGGCCTTGCCGCCCTTGCGGGTAATTTCGGCCACCACGCGATCTGCGCCTTCCTTGTCGGAGCTGTAATTAACCGCCACCCCAGCGCCTTCCTCGGCCAGACGCAGCGCGATTGCTGCGCCGATGCCTTTGGATGCACCGGTTACCAGCGCGATTTTACCTTCCAGTTTCTTGCTCATGTTTTTCTCCATTCGAGTGTGGTTGAATTTTGGTTTGATGACGAACCACCCATTACTTAGTTCGTTAATTCAACATAATTGAACTATTGAACCATGTCAAGCGATCAGGTATAGTGGATCTCATGGTTCAATTTGTACATCCCGCCACAGAAGATATAACCCTTGCCGGTGTGCTAGGCGCGCTGGCGGATCCCATGCGCCTGCGCATCGTCCGCAGCCTGCTCAAGAAAAATAATTGCATGTCCTGTGCCGAGGCCGCCCCTTGCCCCGATATGGCAAAGTCCACGCTGTCCCACCATTTCCGTATATTGCGCGAGGCCGGTATAGTCCGCACCAGCAAGGTGGGGGTGGAAAACCGAAATATCATACGCAGCGACGATATCAACGCGCGTTTCCCCGGCTTGCTAAAACAAATTTTGAAATTTGCGGACTGAACCCCCAAAAAAGAATCAACATCAGCATCCCATTTATTTGAGTCGCTGACTGTTTTAAATCGGCAATACAATCGCGATGTGAGTTCCATTTATTCCCGATTGGTTAATTTGTTCTTCCAAGGAGATAAGCATGAGTACTGATCCAATAGCGGAATTCAAAACCAAACAACGTGAAACCTGGACCATGGGAAATTTTGGCGACTTGGCTGTCTTTACTACTGCTGTGGCCGGGCATCTGGTCAACTTTGCAGGTGTGATCGGCGGTCAGACAGTGCTGGATGTCGGGACGGGAACTGGCGTGGTTGCGATCACGGCGCGGCGCAAAGGCGCCAAAGTGAACGGACTTGACCTTACCCCTGCGCTACTTGCACAGGCCAGGGATAGCGCAGCAGTGGCTGGTTTGGGCGATATTAATTGGAAGGAAGGCGATGCTGAGGCGTTACCCTATCAGGATGCTTCCTTCGATGTTGTCTTGAGCCAATTCGGACATATGTTCGCGCCGCGTCCTGAAGTTGCGCTAGCCGAAATGCTGCGGGTATTGAAACCCGGCGGCATCGTTGCTTTTGCCACTTGGCCCGGCGAGCAGTTGATTGGACGGATGTTCGGTGTCAACGCACAATATATCGCGCCGCCCCAGGGTATCGTATCACCGGTGCAGTGGGGTGATGTCGCTATCGTTCGTCAACGGCTCGGCAACAGCGTGACGCATCTGCACTTCGAGCGGGGCATCATGGGTATCCCCACACTGAGTCCTCAACATTTGCGCTTGTTTCAGGAAGCCAAGGCGGGCCCTTTTATCCGGACTGCTTTGGCCCTACAGACCGATCCCACCAAACTGGCTGCGTGGCGACAAGAATTGGATGAATTGATCGGAGAATATCTGCGCGACAATATCGTCCGGCACGAGTACCTGCTGACACGGGCGATCAAAATCTGATATGGACTTGCGAAATGAAGGAAACGCTGAATACTCACCGGAAGGAATTTTTCCGTTACCGTCCTTCTTCTTTCTTGAGCTGCTGGTAACGTAATTTGGCTGCGTGATCTTCGCGTGCCGTGTCGATCTCACGCATCACGGAACGCACGTCAGCCTGCTTTTCGCTTTGTTTGAAGCGGCCAGTCAAGGGTATGTCGGGAGACAATTCACCGCGCTGGTAGAGCGCCCATATTTCCTTGCCGTACTGGGTGGCTTTCAATTCCGCAGCAAATTGGCCGAAATAATTCGCCAGATTATCGACATCCCGCTCCAGCATGCGGCTGGCATTGTTGTTTGCGGCGGCATCTACCGCCTGCGGCAGGTCAATGATCACCGGCCCGTGGCTGTCGACCAGTATGTTGAATTCGGACAGATCGCCGTGAACGATACCTGCACACAACATCAGCACGACTTGCCGGATCAGCGTGGCGTGAAATTCTCGCGCCTGATGCTCTGAGAGTTCCAGGTCGTTGAGCCGGGGAGCAGGCGCACCATTTTCATCAGACACCAGTTCCATCAGCAGCACACCCTCGTAAAATCCATAGGGGTGCGGCACGCGCACACCGGCGGCAGCGAGCTTGTACAGGGCGTCAACCTCGGCGCGCTGCCAGGCTGATTCCTGCTCTTGGCGACCATAGCGCGAGCCTTTTTCCATTGCGCGTGCCTGGCGACTGTTTTTCACCTTGCGTCCTTCGGTGTAGTGCACCGCCTGATGGAAACCGCGCTGGTTGGCCTCCTTATAAACCTTGGCGCAACGTATCTCGTCGCCGCACTGAACCACATAAACCATGGCTTCTTTGCCGCTCATCAGCTGGCGCAGGACTTTGTCTACCAGACCGTCTTCGACGAG
>JANYHX010000038.1 GCA_025362155.1 Gallionella sp.
TCATCAACGGCGTTCAAGCGATGGTGCAGCGCGCCGATCAATGCTTTGCGGCGCTTGCGATTGCTGAGCAGATCGTCTTGCAAATAGGGGTTACGCGTAACTACCCAGATATCTCCCAGCACCTCATACAACATTTGCGCAGAGCGCCCGGTACGGCGTTCTTCGCGCAGCGTGTTGATGATATCCCACGCCTCGTTGCCGAGCAGGCGCAACACAATTTCCCGGTCGGAAAACGAGGTATAGTTATAGGGGATTTCGCGCAAGCGTGCAGTCATGTTTTTCTTTGATCGGCGGGGCTGGGTATTTTACCTGAATGCAACCCAGTACCGATCAGAGTTGTAGGGCGGGGGGAAATATCTTGTAAGTTGAGGAAAGCGTGGTAAAAGGCGCAGAGAGATTGCGTTCTTATATATCATAGGCGATCATGAAGGTGCAGTTGTGGGGCTGGATATTTAGTCATTGTGCTGTTAATATTTATCCCAATTAAGGTGGGGAAGGCCGGTTTATCGGACTCCCAGCTAGTGCGGGAAAGTTTGTAAAATCACAGTTCGTATATCTAGTCACGATCAGAATGGGAAAATTATGTGTTTCGATCCCAAAAAAATTCCTATGCGCCATACAATACTTTCATTAGTTGTGATTCAACTCGGATTAATATTTTCTCCAATAAGCCATGCGCGGGAGTATGAGCTTGGTCAAGGTTGGCAAACCGGCCATTACCACCTATCAGGCTATGCCAATATTGAGGTTATAAACCGTTTTGGTATCCCTTCTCGACTTGATCTGGATGATCTCAGCTTATTCGCTGCTGGCCGCATCAACCAGTGGATCAACCCTTTTACCGAAGTCGAGCTTTCCAAACATACCTTGATTCGTCAGGGCGGCGGTGCCACCCATGGCGATTTTATCGTTGAACGATTTTACAATGACTTAGTGTTTTCCGAACATAATACCTTGCGCATTGGCAAAATATTGACTCCTATTGGCGATTGGAACTTGGTTCACGCTGCACCTTTGATCCCCATCATTACCCGTCCGTATACGACTGCACGGGGATTTGCCGCCTATATGAGTGGCGTCAACTGGATGCATGATCCCGAGAATGGGGTATCCCCGGATTTACAATTCTATGTTCAGCCAGACAATGAATGGTTTAAGCGTCCCCTCAACCAGACCATTAGAAACTTCCAAAATGTTATCGGTGGACACCTCAACATGCCTATGGGTCTAGTGGACAAGATTGGCCTATCCTTTCAGCACGGTGAGCTTATAGAGACCGAAGAAAAGTACATCCTTTTCGGGGCAAATGGCAACAAATCCTTCGGCAAGCTAAGATTGGAAAGTGAAGCTATCATTTCCCGTTTTTCCGGCACAGTAGTCCCGGGGACAACCCGCTATCATGATAATGAATCGGGGATTTTTGTACTCGCTGACTATTCCATTACTCCTAAGTTGCATGGCATTCTGGAAGCTGAACGCTATCAGGACCACACCGTAAACATTCCTTCGCGCAGTACTTTGGCAGCAGTGGCCTATAGACCCAACGCAGCGATGGTGTGGAAATTGGAATATATCCATCAGGCGGGTGTAGCGGCTTCAATCGCACCTATAACTACCGGTTTGAAAGCAGCATTTTCACTATTATTTTGATGCGCACCCTCTTACTCATTCTGGGAATTTTATATGCTTCCTCTGGGCAGGCAGAAGACCTGCTGGTTATCGCCTCCCCCGTTATCCCGGACACCTCAATCTCAGTCCAGCAATTAGCTGATATTTATTCGTTGAAAAAAACTTTCTGGATTAACGCAAGCCCGGTGGTGCCGGTTAACCGTGAAGCATCGAGCGCGGAACGAGAAAAATTTTCAGAGGCGGTTTTTAATCTTTCTCCGCAGGAATTGGCAGAGTATTGGAATCGTCTCAGTTTTCAGGGCAAACTCCCACCCTTGGTTCAAACTTCCAATCAGGCAGTGTTGGGTTTCGTACGCAGCGTTCCCGGCGCGATCGGCTATATATACGCCGATCACGTCCCAGCGGGGGTTAAGGTTCTGTTAAAGCTTCCATGAAGCCACCTTTTTTTCTGATGGGCTCCGCTCATGCAGTTTAATTGGTTCGGGAAAACAATTGCCCGTAAACTGCTTCTCGCATTCTTCTCCATCTTTATTATCACCTACCTCATCACCGCGCTGGTAGTCCAAAGTGCTGTCCGTACTGCGGTGACCGATTCCGAATTGGCTTCCTTGTCGCAACTGGCGGATATTAAATTGAGCAGCCTTAATACCAGGTTTGACCAACTGGCTACCAACCTCCTGGCATGGACTCAGCTGGACGTGATGAATGATCTTGCTTCGGGTGATGTGGATAAGCGGGTGGAAAATACGTTGGGGAACCTGGCAAAAGATTATGCCCTTAAAGGTGAAATCTATGCTTTTAATACTGAGGGACACCTGATTGCCTCTAGTGATCGTGAGCATAATATCGATATGTTGCCGGAAGCATGGAAACCGCGAGGGAAAATAAGCTTCGTTAATAAGGAGATTAATCCCGAGGATGGCGAAGAGGTTGTGGCTTTGGTTGCCCCGGTAATGGCAACATTTTCGGCGAACTATCCGCTGGGTACGCTGGTAATTGTCTATCCCTGGCGTGAGATCATGGCCTCGCTACCTCCCCGCAGCTTGCTCTTGTCTCATCAACCATTACCCGCCCCGATAAAATCTGCGCTTAATACCTCATTGTCTGATACATCAAATTCACAGCTAGAAAGCCAAGAAATATTCACCATCATGGGCTCTACCCTGGGTATCCCGGTGCCCCAGGAGTTGCTGT
This sequence comes from Gallionella sp., assembly GCA_025362155.1. Lineage (GTDB taxonomy): Bacteria > Pseudomonadota > Gammaproteobacteria > Burkholderiales > Gallionellaceae > Gallionella. Next base: position 2,824 of record JANYHX010000038.1, read on the forward strand.
CTAAATTGGCGCATATACAGGGATGGGTTCAAGTCCGCGAAGATGAATATCTGGTTAACAATGCCGCCCAAAATACTGGCTTACTTTCCGGTTGGGAAGTGGTGATGTTGCGTGAACCGGATGCGTTATATCAAACCGTCCATTTCGTGATATTAAAACTGGCTATCTTCGGCCTGCTACTGACCCTGCCACTAATCTTCGCCATTCGCTGGTTAGCCAGTCGGTTAACTGCGCCGTTACGTCAGTTGACACAGTTTGTTTCCGATATCACGGACACCCATGACTTGTCCAAACGGCTGGAATTAAAATCCAGCGACGAGATTGGTATTTTGACAAGAGACTTCAATGACATGACCGCGCGCCTGGCTACTGGAACCCGAGCGCATCGTCAAGCTGAAGCGCGTTTGCGTGCCACCATCGATAACGCGTTGGATGCCGTGGTGCAAGCGGATGCTGAAGGGAAGGTCACAGGCTGGAATGATCAGGCTGTTAATATCTTTGGTTGGACACGCGAAGAAGCGATCGGACATTCACTGCTAGAGATGATCATTCCTCATCAGTACCGCGAAGGTCTTATCCGTGGAATGCAAAGTTATCTGCTGACTGGGGAAGGATCTATCCTGAATTCCCGGATTGAGATTACCAGCTTGCATCGTGATGGTCACGAGTTTCCCGTGGAGGTGGCCATCACCACGATCAAAGTAGAGAACCAACATGAGTTCAGTGCTTTTATCCGCGACATTACTGCCAAAAAGGAATCTGAAGAGCTGATTTGGAAGCAGGCCAATTTCGATAAAGTAACGGGTCTGCCCAATCGCCATATGTTCCATGATCGCCTGGAGCAAGAAGTCAAGAAGGCTCATCGCGCCGACCTGCAGATGGCATTATTTTTTATTGACCTGGATCGATTTAAAGAAGTTAACGATACCCTGGGTCATGATATGGGCGATATTTTGTTGATGGAAACGTCGCGTCGTATCAGCGACTGCGTACGTGAATCGGATACCGTGGCCCGCTTGGGTGGCGATGAGTTCACCGTCATCCTATCCGAAGTCAAAGACACCCGTAACGTTGAGCGGCTTGCCCAGAGCATCCTTCATACCCTGGACAAACCGTTTCAGCTGGGAGATGAGGTGGCCTATATCTCGGCCAGCATCGGTATTACCTTATATCCAAATGACGCCACCAACGTTGAGGATCTGCTCAAGAACGCCGATCAGGCGATGTATGTCGCAAAAAGCCAAGGACGAAATCAATGCAGCTACTTCACGGCAGCATTACAGGATTCTGCGCAAGAGCGACGGCGCATTACTCACGACTTGCGCGGGGCGTTGGCGACCAATCAATTTACGGTTTATTTTCAGCCCATCATGGATCTGGCGACGGGCCATATTCATAAGGCCGAAGCGCTGCTG
>JANYHX010000049.1 GCA_025362155.1 Gallionella sp.
TTTTTCAATTGCCCACAACCCTGCAAAAAACTGGTACGCAGCAAACCAGCGATGCTGCACTGAGTATTCGCACCCACTTTGTTTCCACCCAGCAAAATATTTCTACCCATGCAGCCTCTCTGGTTGAACTCAGCGACGGCCGCATCCGTGCCTTCTGGTTCGCGGGCAGCCACGAAGGGGCGGAGGATGTGGAAATACGCAGCGCGGTATTCGATCCGGCAAAAAATAATTGGAGCCCGGAACACAGCATTGCCAATCGTGGAGACACCCAGCGCGCTCTGCTGCGCTACGTGAAAAAACTTGGCAACCCGGTGGCGCAACGCGCAACGGATGGCACGCTGTGGCTGTTCTATGTGACCGTCTCGCTGGGTGGCTGGGCGGGCAGCTCGATCACGGCAATGACTTCACAAGATGATGGTGTCAGCTGGAGTGCGGCGCGGCGTTTTATCACCTCGCCTTTCATCAACATCAGCACCTTGGTCAAAGGCACGCCATTCATGTATAGCGATGGCACGATGGGGTTGCCGGTCTATCACGAGTTCATTGGTAAATTCGGTGAACTGCTGCGCATCAGTAGCAGTGGTGAAATCATCGACAAACAACGGCTGAGCTCCGGCAAATCAACATTACAGCCGGTAATGTTTATAAAAAATCCACAGCAGGCATGGGTGCTGATGCGTCGCTCCGGTACCAGTCCAAAACGAGTAATCGCGACCACAACAGACGATGCAGGACAGCATTGGAGCGTGCCCACGAATACCATACTGGCAAATCCGGATGCAGCGATTACGGGTATGGTACTGCCAGATGGGAAAATTCTGCTGGTGCTAAACAACATCGAAGAAGGCCGCGACGCACTGTCGTTGGTGATTTCAGCAGATGGCGGAAATATCTGGAAAACAATTTATCAACTCGAAGACCAGCGCAGCCAGCCCACCGAGCTAGCGGGTTATATACAAGCCGTTACTGAGTCAGCCAAGACAACCGAAGCGAGTATTACTGACGCTACTGGTTACGCAAAGTCCGCGCAACGAAATAAATGTGAAGCACAAACCCTTAGCCCAGGCTCAGGGCAGGACTGTGCCTTCGAGTTTTCCTACCCTTACCTGATTCAGGCGCACAACGGCGACTTCCATCTCGTTTATACCTGGAATAGAAGCTTCATCAAACACGTCCAGTTCACCCGCGCTTGGCTGGAGCAGCGCATCGAAAAAATTAACGACATGGAAAAATCTGGCAATGCCAAACTTTACTGATCTAACCGGACTGGCAAGTGTGGCAAGCGCGATAGCGGCTTGTTTGCTGTCGTTCTCGGGTATTGCACGATTAACCAAATCACACTGGGCGATGCTGTTGGGGGCGGTATTTGTGCTTTCACTTATTCCTTTCGGCACGATGCCACTCGCCGCCTATGTGCGTGGTATAACCGGTGACTTGAGCATCACCACGCTGGTGCTGCTGTGGTGCGCGCTGTTGAAACCCTGGTGTAGTGTGCCTACAGGCAATAACCGTTTTACATTATTGATTTTGATCGCGTTCGCCGCACTCACGTTATATCCGATGGCTCTAGGTATCGGTGCCTATGACCCCTATCGGCTGGGCTATGGCGACCCGTTGTTCATCGCCGCGCTGCTATTGCTCGCGCTGCTTGCATGGTTCTGGAAGTTTTCAATGATCGCGTTGTGTGTTGCATTCGCCACCCTCGCCTGGGCAGTCGGTTGGTATGAGTCCGATAATCTTTGGGATTATTTGCTCGACCCGTTTGTGTCGATTTATGCGCTGGCAGTAATTACAATTCATACGGTAAAGTCGCTGTTGCAACGGGGCAGATCGCACCAATCGCAACCACTTTTACCGGGGTAAGAATTGCCATGTTCAAAGCCTTTCGCATCTTTATTTTGCTATTTGTGTTTGCCTTGGTAGCGTTAGGTACGTGGCGCGCCAAGACTCATTCGGTGGAATGGAAACACACATTGCCTGTCAATATATTTCTTATCAACGCTGACGGCAGTGCCGTTGCGGCGGATTATCTGAGCAGCCTGGCAGTGGAGAATTTCAAACCGATGGAAGCATTTATGCGCGACGAAGCGGCGCGTTATGGTCGCACCTCTAACGCTTCCATAGAAATCAGGCTGGGCGGGATAATCGCTATGCAGCCGCCTGCGCCGCCGCATAATGGCAACGTAGTTGAGGTGATTGCGTGGAGTTTAAAGATGCGCTGGTGGGCCTACCACAACAGCGAGACGGTCGGCCCCGGCCCACAGGTGAAAATGTTCTTACTGTATTTTGATCCCGCGCAAACCAAACGTCTGGCCCATTCCACTGGCTTGCAGAAAGGCCTGATCGGGCGGGTCAATGTGTTTGCCTCACGTGACATGGCAAAGCAAAACAACGTGGTTATCGCTCATGAATTCCTGCACACATTGGGCGCTACGGACAAGTATGATGTTGCGACCAATCAACCGCTCTTCCCCGACGGCTACGCCAATCCCGATCTCAAACCCCTGTTGCCGCAACATTACGCGGAAATCATGGCTGGACGCACGCCCTTGTCGCAGACAGAAGCAATCACGCCAGCGAGCCTTGACGATGCGTTGATAGGCAATAAGACGGCGCAGGAAATTAATTGGCTGTAGGAGGGCCGCCATCGGCAAGGTGAGTCCCCTCCCCCGGCCCCGAGCTACTTAAGTAGCGTGGTAAAATACTGCTTTGCCTCCTTCCCCAGAGCCAGAGTCGGGACCCAAGCACTAAAAATCAGGAGTAACAATTGTTCGAACACCATACCCAACCCCTACTGCCGCGCCGCCAGTTTCTTCAGCGCCTGGCTCAAAGTGGCGGGATTGCCCTGGCGCTTGTTATGGCTTCACTGCTTGTTGGGATGGCTGGCTATCATTTGCTTGAAGGCCTGCAGTGGATTGATGCATTTCTCAATGCATCCATGCTACTGGGTGGAATGGGTCCTGTGGATGCGCCCCACAGTTACGGTGGAAAATTTTTTGCAGGCTGCTATGCTCTGTATTGCGGACTGGTTGTGATTCTCATTGCCGGTGTGCTGCTTGCCCCGGTAGCCCATCGCTTTCTGCATAAATTCCATATTCAGAATGATGAGCGCTAAAGGAGCGAAGTCGGCTTGATGAATACCTGTCTATATTTGGTTAGGTAATTTTATGGCATTCATACGCGGGATTTTAGACCGTATCATTCTGGTGACAGGTGTCGTTGCGGCCGGCTGCATCCCAAGCTTCATTGCGCAATACCGGCAACGCGTGGGCGGAAGGCTCGATCAAGTTTTGCAGGACATTGCGCCGTTTCAGGCAATAGCCGATCAATTTCATCATGGCAGTCTGGCGGAACTTATACGACATCATCTGGCCAGCATAGACGCTACTTTTCATGACGAAGGTACCGCCTTGCAAGCCATGGTGGATTCAGCCGAAAAATTGAGGCAAGTACTGCAAGCGCTTAATACCGATTTATTTCATCAGCTGATTTATTTGCTGACCGGGGCGGATCCGATCATTGCTCATGCAACTTGGGAAATATTTTCGCCTTCTTTTAATTTGACGGTAGAAAGCGTGGTGTTTGCTTTCGTTGTAGGCATTGCAATTTGGCTGTCATTTCTGGGCGTTTGGATATTGTTCTCACGTCTAGCCAAGATGCTGCTTGCCAAGAATGGGTGATGAAATTCTCCTCTTGAAGTCAAGGTTGCTGCTTGAATGGGCTTCTTTCATTGAGTTCGCTCACATAATTTGAAATGGCACTCGTCTCGCGTTGTAAATAATCTTCCACTGCACTTGAAAATTCCGGATGCGCCAGCCAGTGCGCGGACTGGGTGACCACAGGCAGAAACCCGCGTGCCAATTTATGCTCGCCTTGGGCACCGCCTTCAAAAGTTTTTATTTTGTGCGCAATGCAAAATTCGATAGCTTGGTAATAGCAAGTTTCGAAATGCAGACCCGGATGATATTCCAGCGCACCCCATGAGCGCCCATACAACACATCCTGGGTAAAAAAATTGAGCGCGCTGGCGATGGGTGCTCCATCGCGCGACGCGATAACGAGTAAAGTTTGCTGCGGCATAGTCGCTCCAATGCGCATAAAAAAATCCAGATTCAATGCGGGCGGTGAATGGTGTTGTTGGCGGGTATGTGCGTAACAACTAGCGAAAAAAGCCCACTGCTGTGGCGTGGCATTTTCTCCGGTAACGCATTGAAGCTGTATACCCGCCTGGCTGACCTTACGCCGTTCCTGTTTAATGCGCTTGCGCTTGTCGCGGCTGAGTTCGGCAAGAAAATCGTCAAAGTCACGATAGCCCCGATTTTCCAAATTGACTGAGTTCTGCCAATGGAATTGCACGTCCTGTCGCAGCATCATTCCCTGTTGCTGCATCAACAGTACATCAGCTTCATGTGGGAACAAACAATGCAATGAAGACACGCCCGAATCTTTTGCGAATTGCAGTGCATGACTGAGCAGCAACGCGCGTACCTCGTTGGGGTTCTGTGGCGATGCCGTCAGCAGCCGCGCCCCGGTAACCGGGGTGAAGGGCACCGTGCACACCAGCTTTGGATAATAGCGCAGCCCGTGACGATGATAAGCATCGGCCCAGGCAAAATCAAACACGTGCTCGCCATACGAATTCATCTTGCGATAAAGCGGCATCGCACCCAACAATTGCTTCTCCTCCCACAAGCTGAGAAATTGCGCTTGCCAGCCGAATTGCGCCGTGGCACAGCCACTTTCCTGCAACGCGAGCAAATAGGCGTGAGAAAGAAATGGATCATTTTCTGTCAACGCATTCCATTGCGCTGCCGGAATATCCGCAAGGTTCTCAATTATTTTCAGGGTGAGCGCATTCATGAGCTAGCTTAATCTACAGCGGTAAAAAAAGCAGCCGAAGCTGCTTTTTTGATCCACTTACATTAAAGTGTCTTTAAGGAAACGCAGATTTATTAGATCAAGCCGATGATAGCAAGGCTCAACAGGGTGAAAAACCGGAGTGTGCTTAATGCTTGTCACTACGCGACCCCGGATTTTGAGCCCTGTTGCAACGCAGCTAGCGCGGCTTCAGCGATTATATCTGCGTTTCCTAAAGATTAATGCCCGCTGCGATTGCGTAGATGCTTGATGGCCGCCAGCTGGGCTATCGCTTCTGCCAGTTCCGCCTGGGCTTGAGCATAGTCTATATCGGAACTGCGATTCTTCATGGCTTCTTCGGCGGCTTGCTTGGCTTGTAATGCACGTGCTTCGTCCAGATCCCCGCCGCGTATCGCAGTGTCGGCCAGAATGGTTACTACGCCGGGCTGTATTTCCAACATACCGCCGGACACGTAGATCAGTTCTTCCTGTTCCTGATCGGGTCGCTTGATTCTGACCGAACCGGGCTTGATGCGCGTCATCAATGCAGTATGACGGGGGTAGATACCCAACTCTCCCATTTCTCCAGGCACGACTACCACTTCTGCCAGTCCGGAGAAAATGGATGCTTCCGCGCTAACTACATCGACATGTACGGTCATTGCCATAATTGTTCCCATTTCTAAAACTTAGAGTTCACCCCAACTGTTGCAACTACTAGCCATTCGACTAAGTTGTCAAAAAACGACAACTAAGTCGCTGGTTATGTTGCGTTGCGGAAAAAATTTCTTGCTTACATATAACCCATATGCGGCGCGGTGAAATTTTTCCCGCGCCTTGCATTTGAGGCGAACTCTAAATTTTAGAGGTGCCTATAGTGTTTTGGCCTTTTCAACCGCTTCTTCGATGCCGCCGACCATATAAAACGCCTGTTCAGGCAGGTGATCATATTCGCCATCGACGATGCCCTTGAAGCCCTTGATGGTTTCTTTCAGTGTGACGTATTTGCCGGGGCTGCCGGTAAATACTTCCGCTACGTGGAACGGTTGCGACAGGAAGCGCTGAATCTTGCGGGCGCGCGCCACGGCCAGTTTGTCTTCCGGTGCCAACTCATCCATACCCAAAATCGCGATGATGTCGCGCAATTCCTTGTAACGCTGCAAGGTAGCCTGAACACCGCGCGCTACGTTGTAATGTTCTTCGCCCACCACCAGCGGATCGAGCTGACGCGAGGTGGAATCCAGCGGATCAACCGCAGGGTAAATACCCAATGATGCGATGTCACGCGACAACACGACGGTGGAATCCAGGTGCAAAAAGGTGGTCGCTGGGGACGGATCGGTCAAGTCATCGGCTGGCACGTACACGGCCTGAATTGAGGTGATCGAACCGGTCTTGGTCGAGGTGATACGTTCCTGCAGACGACCCATTTCTTCCGCCAGTGTCGGCTGGTAACCCACCGCGGAAGGCATACGACCCAATAGCGCAGACACTTCGGTACCGGCCAATGTGAAACGGTAAATGTTATCGACGAAGAACAAAATGTCACGGCCTTCATCGCGGAAATACTCGGCCATGGTCAGGCCGGACAGCGCTACGCGCAGACGGTTGCCGGGTGGTTCGTTCATCTGGCCAAACACCATGGCTACTTTGGATTCAGGTAGATTGTCCAGCTTGATAACGCCCGCTTCGGACATTTCGTGGTAGAAGTCATTGCCCTCACGGGTACGCTCACCCACGCCGGCGAACACGGACAGACCTGCGTGTTGTTTGGCGATGTTATTAATGAGTTCCAGCATGTTCACAGTCTTGCCCACACCGGCACCACCGAACAAACCAACTTTTCCGCCCTTAGCAAACGGACAAACCAGATCAATCACCTTGATGCCGGTTTCCAGCAGGTCGACTGAAGGAGAGAGCTCATCAAACTTCGGTGCCTTTTGATGTATCTCGCGCTTTTCCTTGCACTGAATTTCACCGGCGTCGTCTATCGGCCGACCCAGCACATCCATGATGCGGCCCAGTGTGCCGCTGCCGACCGGAACGGAAATCCCTTTGCCGGTGGAAGTAACCAGCATGCCGCGGCGCAAGCCGTCGGATGAACCCATCGCAATGGTACGCACCACGCCGTCACCAAGTTGCTGTTCCACTTCAAAGGTCAACCCTGCTTCGGCGGTCGAGGATCCTGCGTCCGCCAGATAAAGTGCCTCATATACTTTGGGCATTTGATCGCGTGGAAATTCGATGTCAACTACCGCACCGATACACTGAACGATTTTTCCTTGTTTCATTTTTCCTTGACTCATTTTTTAATGATTCCCCGTCTAAATTAATTTTGTGTTGCTGCAAATCTGTTGGTTCTCTTTGGCGCCGTTCTCTTTGGAAAATCAGCCCACCGCCGCCGCACCGCTGACGATCTCTGAAATCTCGCGGGTGATGGCGGCCTGGCGCGCCTTGTTGTATACCAGCTTAAGCTCACCGATTACGCTCTTGGCGTTATCTGATGCGGCTTTCATCGCCACCATGCGTGCGCTTTGTTCGGAAGCCATGTTTTCCACCACCGCCTGATACACCAGCGATTCGATGTAGCGCAGCAGCAGCTCATCAATCACCTTTTTGGCATCCGGTTCGTAGATGTAGTCCCAGCTGCCCTCGGAGGTTCCCAGTTGCTCGCCGGAAAGCGGCAGCAATTGCTCCACGCGCGGCTCCTGTTTCATCGTATTCACAAAATGGTTGTAGCTGATATGGATCGAATCAATCTCACCCGCAGTGTAAGCGTCCAGCATCAGTTTCACTGCGCCTATCAGTTTTTCGATATGGGGGGTATCACCCAAGCCAATCAGATTGGATTTAATTTTGGCCCCGATGCGCGACATAAAACCCAAGCCCTTGTTGCCAATGGGACACACCAGTATTCCTTTGCCTTCACCTTCCCAGTCCTTCATGCGGGCGACCGCAAGTCGCAGAACATTGGTGTTCAGACCCCCGCAAAGACCTTTGTCCGAAGTCACCACAATCAGGCCGACGTTGCGGTTTTCTGCGCGCTTCACCAGAAACGGATGCTTGTATTCCGGATTGGCGCGCGACAAGTGCGCAGCCACCGCGCGTATTTTCTCCGCGTAGGGACGCGCCGCACGCATACGTTCCTGCGCTTTACGCATCTTGGCTGCGGCCACCATTTCCATGGCGCGCGTGATCTTGCGGGTATTTTCTACGCTCTTGATCTTTGCGCGGATTTCTTTACTGCCAGCCATTTCTCACCCCGCCTTATAACCAACCACTTGGCAACTGTTTTAGGTTGCTTAGTGGGATGGCTAGTTGTTTTATCAGTAAACAGCCGCCGTTTTAAATTTATCAATTGCTGCTGATAACAATCTTTCATTATCAGCATTCAGGTCCTTGCTGGTCTCTATGGTGTCCAGCAGAGTTTTGTTATTGGATTTCAGGTAAGCATGCAATGCCGATTCGAATGCCAATGCCTTAGGCACAGGCACGTCATCGAAATAACCCTTGTTAACGGAGAATAAGGTAATGGCCATATTGGCGACTGAAAGCGGCGAATACTGAAGCTGCTTCATCAGCTCGGTGACCATGCGGCCCCGCTCCAGCTGCTTGCGGGTTGCTTCATCCAGATCGGAAGCAAATTGCGCAAAAGCCGCCAGTTCACGGTATTGCGCCAATGCCAGACGCACACCGCCGCCGAGTTTCTTGATTACTTTGGTTTGCGCTGCGCCACCCACGCGTGACACCGAAACACCCGCGTTGATCGCCGGACGGATACCGGAATTGAACAGATCGGTTTCCAAAAATATCTGGCCGTCGGTAATCGAGATCACGTTGGTCGGCACGAAGGCGGACACGTCGCCAGCTTGCGTTTCAATGATGGGCAAAGCGGTCAGAGAACCGGTCTTGCCTTTGACTGCGCCCTTGGTAAACGCTTCCACATAGTCAGCGTTTACTCGCGCTGCACGTTCCAGCAGACGGGAGTGCAAATAGAAAACGTCGCCGGGATAGGCTTCACGACCAGGCGGGCGGCGCAGCAACAATGAGATTTGACGGTACGCCCAGGCCTGCTTGGTTAAATCATCATAAACGATCAACGCGTCTTCGCCGCGATCACGGAAATATTCGCCCATGGTGCAGCCAGCGTAAGGTGCCAGGAACTGCATCGCAGCTGAATCCGAAGCGGTCGCGACGACCACGATGGTGTAACCCAGCGCGCCATGCTCTTCCAGTTTGCGTACCACGTTGGCGATGGTCGATGCTTTTTGACCGATCGCCACATATACGCAGGTCATGTTCTGACCCTTTTGATTAATGATGGCATCCACTGCCACAGCGGTCTTGCCGGTCTGACGGTCGCCAATGATCAGTTCACGCTGACCGCGACCAATCGGCACCATGGCATCAATCGATTTCAAGCCGGTTTGTACCGGCTGATCAACTGATTTACGCGAGATTACCCCCGGCGCGACTTTTTCAATCTTGTCGGTCATCTTGGCGTTAATCGGGCCCTTGCCGTCGATCGGCTGACCCAGCGCATTCACTACGCGCCCACATAACTCCGGTCCGACTGGCACTTCCAGAATTCTGCCGGTACATTTGACCGTGTCGCCTTCGGTGATGTGCTCATACTCACCCAGCACCACCGCGCCGACAGAATCGCGCTCGAGGTTGAGTGCCAAGCCAAAAGTGTTGCCGGGAAATTCCAGCATTTCACCCTGCATCACGTCCGAGAGACCGTGTACTCGGACGATACCGTCGGTAACGCTGACTACCGTACCTTCGGTGCGCGCTTGCGTCAGTGCCTCGAAGTTTTCGATGCGGCTGCGGATCAGATTACTAATTTCAGAAGGGTTGAGCTTCATGTCTATTTCCTCATTGATAAATCTTTTCGGGCAATGTATTAATTGCGTTCGTATTCTGCATTAAGGCCAGTGTGTCAAGCCAACGCGTTTGCCATCTCACCAAGACGGGTACGCGTGGAACCATCGATTACCTTATCTCCGGCACGAATCACCACGCCGCCGAGCAATTCTTTATTAACTTTACAAACAAGTTTGATTTCATGTCCCATACGGGCTTTCAGCGAACTGATAATTTTTTCCTGTTGCGCAGCAGACAATTCAAATGCAGAGTCCACCACAACATTCACGGTCTTTTCGGCTTCGGCCTTTAATGCTTCAAAAATGACCACTATTTCCGGCAGCAATAATAGGCGCTGATTGTCCACCAGTATCCTGACAAAATTAAGTTGCTGAGGTTTTACCTGGCTACCCAGAAAACCTTCCATCAACTTTTCGATTTGAGCCTTGAGAATGCGCGGGCTGGTAATTACTGCTCGAACTTCCGGGTGGATTACCGCTTCGGCGGAAGCTAGCAAAATTTCCGACCATCCTTTCAAGTCCCCCAGTTTTAGCGCTTCTTCAAATGCCGCCTGGGCATATGGCCGTGCAGTAGTAATGGCTTCAGACATGGCGCTTAGATTTCCGAAACGAGCTTATCAAGCAGGTCGTTATGTGTTTTGGCATCAATTTCACGCCCGAGAATTTTACTCGCGCCCGCCAATGCAATCGCCGATACCTGGGTTCGTAATTGTTCCTTGGCGCGGAATACTTCCTGATCGATTTCAGCCTTGGCTCCGGCGATAATGCGATCGCCCTCTACCTTGGCCTGGATCTTGGCTGCTTCGATGATTTCACTGGCGCGTTTTTCACCATTGTTCACAATTTCACTGATTTTTTCTTTGGCCTCACGCAAAATTTCCGTGGAACGCTTGGCGGCTAACTCCAAATCGAGTTTGGCTTTCTCGGCATTAGCCAAACCTTCGGCGATTTGCTTTTTGCGTTGTTCCAGCGCGGCCATAATGGGTGGCCAGACAAATTTCATGCAGAACCACACAAACAGCGCGAACATGATTGTCTGAGCCAGAAGAGTTGCATTGATATTCATGCAAGCTACCTTTCTTTAGTTATTATGTTGTCCAAACTTTAGTGGGCAACCGCAAACAGAACGTACATCGCAATACCAACCGCAATCATCGGCACCGCATCAACCAAGCCCATTACCACAAAGAACTGCGTGCGTAACATAGGGATAAGTTCTGGCTGACGTGCAGCGCCTTCCAGAAAGCGACCCCCGAGAATACCGATACCCACAGCCGCGCCAAGCGCGCCCAAGCCCATCATCAGGGCTCCAGCGATATACAGCAGTGCATTTGCCATTTCCATTTTTTATTTCTCCTGGTTTATAAAGTTAAGTTAAAAGTAAAAGTTGATAAATATTTTAATGATGTTCCTGGTGGGCCATATCCATGTAGACGACAGTCAGGGTCATGAAGATAAACGCCTGCAAAGTGACAATCAGAATATGGAAAATTGCCCAGCCTAGCGACAGCACTATTTGTGATCCATATAAAGTAGTGCTGCCCAAGGTCATTCCCGCCCAAGTGCCGCCCATCAGTGCAATCAGAATAAAGATCATTTCACCGGCATACATGTTGCCGAATAAACGTAGCGCGAGAGAAATCGGCTTGGCAATCAGATTGACACCTTCCAGCAATAAATTGACCGGCATGCCCCACTTGCCAAAAGGTTGCAGTGTCAATTCACCGACAAATCCGCCGACACCTTTCATCTTCACGCTGTAATAAAGCACCAGCAAAAACACGCCGATCGCCATGCCGAAGGTGGCATTAGGGTCAGTGGAGGGAACGACTTTAAAGAAGGGAACATTAAGTTCATGCATCAATAGCGGCACATAGTCTATCGGCAACAGATCCATCAGGTTCATCGCAAAAACCCAAAAGAAAATAGTTAGCGCCAACGGAGCGACCATGTCGTTTTTGGCGGAAAATGATCCGCGTACGCTGGTGTCTATAAATTCGACAGCCCATTCGCAAAAATTGCGCAGCCCGTTAGGCGCGCCAGTGTTAATGCTGGTGGCCGCACGGCGGAATACAAACATCAAAACCACTCCCAGCAACAAGGACATGAAGAGTGTATCCAGATTAAGCGCCCAAAAGCCCATCGCCTTGGCTTCCTCTGGGGTATGCGCAATTCCCCAAGTACCATCTTGCAAATGACCATAGGTCAAATTCTGTAAGTGATGCTTGATGTATTCCGCTGATGTGTGTGCTTCACTAGACATTTAATCGCTATCCCTGTCTTAACCCGGTCTTAAAACTACCCAAAAATAATCGGCCCACCAGCAGCACTACTTGGCCCAATACGAAGCTACCCAATAATGCGAGCGGCGATAATTTAACGACTGCAATGCATAAGCAAAGCAGCACCACGACCGCCAAAAATCTTTCGGCGGCGTAAAAATACATAATCCGTAATTGATGAAGTGCTTCACGGGCAGGATGCAAAGTTTCGCGGGCCATTCTCCATGCCAATAATGCCCCGTTGAAAACGGCTACTCCCCCACCAGCTAATACCGCCATCGCAAATTGCGGCGTGCTTTTTATACTGTAAGCGATGCTTGCACTAATCAGCGTCACCGCTGCCTGCAACCACATCACCTGCCATGCTATTTTTTTCTCTCTAGCTTCAATACTCAAAGCGGCTTCAATATCAAAAAGCGCGGCGATGATAGCTACGTTTTCCGGAGGTGTCAAATATTGTTGCCTTATATCGGCGGCTTCTTTGCTCAATTTATTTACCCTTTTTGAGCTTGTTCAAAAGCTCATCAAGCTGATCATGATTAGCATAGGTTATCTGCAGCGTGCCGCCACTTTTATTGCCTGGCTTGATCTCCACACGCGTTCCCAGATGGGCGCTCATTTCTTCCTGTAAACGTTGCGTATCGCGGCTAAGCCTGGTTGGTTTTTTCGATTTGTTTTTTTCTTCCGGGGGGTGAATTTTTTTCTGCACCAGCTTTTCCGTATCGCGCACGGAAAGTTTTTCCAGAACAATTTTGTTGGCAAACATTATCTGTTGTGCGCTTTCCAAGGACAGCAGGGCGCGTGCATGGCCCATGTCCAGCTTGTTTTCTATCAGCAGACTCTGCACTGCCTGGGGCAGTTTTAACAGGCGCAACAAATTGCTGGCTGCGCTGCGCGAACGGCCCACTGCATCGGCCGCAACCTGATGGGTCATTTTGAATTCGTCGATTAATCGTTGTATACCCACCGCTTCTTCCAGTGGATTCAGATTTTCGCGTTGGATGTTTTCAATCAATGCCATCGCCAACGCCGCATTATCCGGCACGCTACGGACCAACACCGGCACATGGCTCAGACCGGCCATTTGCGCGGCGCGCCAGCGTCTTTCCCCGGCAATGATTTCATAGCTGCTATCGGCAAGTTGCCGCACCAGAATTGGCTGCATAATCCCCTGGGCTTTGATCGAGGCGGCCAAATCATTCAATGATGCCTCATCCATATAGGAACGCGGCTGATACTTGCCTGGCTTAAGCAGCGTGACATTCAAATCACGCATCACCTCGTCTTTTTCGCTTTTGCCGCCCGACAATAATGCATCCAGACCCCGCCCCAACCCCTTATGTAGCTTTGCCATTATTGTTTTTCCTTATACCGTTACAGGTTGCACTGCGTTGCTCAATAACTCTCCCGCCAAAGCCAGATATGCCTGCGACCCCTTGGACGATTTGTCGTGATACAACACCGGCACACCATAGCTCGGAGCTTCTGCCAAACGTATATTCCGCGGGATCACAGTGCGATAGACTTTATTGCCGAAATGCTCTTGTAATTGAGCCGAAACCTGTTGTGCAAGTGCATTGCGCGGATCGAACATGGTGCGCAGCAATCCTTCGATTTCCAGGTCGGGGTTCAGGTTGGCGCGCACCTTGCGAATAGTGTTTACCAAATCACTCAAGCCCTCCAATGCGTAATATTCGCATTGCATGGGTATCATTACCGATTTGGCTGCACATAAGCCGTTCAGGGTCAGCAAATTTAGTGCGGGGGGACAATCGATTAACACAAAGTCATATTCTGAAGCCACCAATTGCACGGCATCGCGTAGCCGGGTTTCACGGTGGGCCAAATCTACCAATTCAATTTCCGCACCCGCCAGGTCCCGATTGGCGGGCAGCAAATCATATTTTCCTGCGTCAGAATATACTCGTGCCTCGGCCAGGGTCTTACTTTCCAGCAACACTTCGTAAACACTCAGCTGCAAATCGCGCTTGTCGACACCGCTACCCATAGTGGCGTTGCCTTGCGGATCAAGATCGATCAGCAATACGCGCTGTTTGGCTGCGGCAAGGCTGGCAGCCAAATTCACTGTCGTGGTAGTTTTTCCTACGCCGCCCTTTTGATTGGTTATAGCTAATATTTTCGTCATGCTGCCGCATTCCCTTTCATTGCGCTTATCACCGGCATGTTGCTATTACCAAACTACGTGCCGCCTGCAAGCCCGGTACCTGCAAGGGTATGACGCGCTCTACGCGGCATCCGGGCGGTATGGTTGCCAACTCTTGTTCTGCAATCCCCTTCATGGCCGCCCAGCGTCCGTCCGTAGCCATCAGCCCGCGCGTTTTGGTGATAAATTCCCCCAACCCGGTAAATGCTCGCGAGATAATTCCATCAAATCGTTCTGTGGTCTGCCACTCTTCCACACGTGCGCAGTGAACCGCTACATTTCGCAATTTTAATTCAATGATGGCCTGTTGCACGAAGCTGGTTTTTTTGCTGTTGCTATCCAGCAAGGTGAAATGCCACTCTGGTTTTACGACTGCCAATACTACTCCCGGTAAACCCGCACCACACCCTGCGTCCAGCCACCGTCCAGCCCATAAATGTGGTGTCACTGCTAAGCTGTCAAGCAAGTGGTTGCTCACCATTTGCTGCGGATCACGGATCGCAGTCAGGTTGTAAACTTTATTCCATCTGTCCAGCAGCTCCAAATAATCCAACAGCTTAATGCACATTTCTGCGCTCAACAAAACCCCCAATTGCGCGCTACCGAACTGAAGTTTTTCCTCTGAATTCACGCGATTTTCTGCGTCAGTTTCGTGTCACGGAAACCACGTTTCAGATGCACCAATAACAGGGAAATCGCCGCTGGCGTAATCCCGGAGATGCGCCCGGCCTGCGCGATGGTTTCCGGCTTATGCTGATTGAGTTTTTGTTGTACTTCGATAGATAGCCCGTGCACCTGGCGATAATCTAATGTGTCCGGCAAGCCCAAGGTTTCATATTGTTCGTTGCGGCTGATTTCGTCGTGTTGCCGTTCGATATAGCCGTGATATTTCGCTTGAGTTTCTACCTGTTCGGCAACTTTCATATCCTCCACACCGACACCCGCTCCTGGCAAGGTCAGCAGGCTCGAATAACTTACATCCGGGCGGCGCAATAGTTCAAGCAGCGCATATTCGCGTTCGATAGGTTTGCCCAATACGCGGATCGCATCTTGTTCAGCCAGATTACGCGGACTCACCCAGGTGCTGCGCAAGCGTTCCTGCTCGCGCGCAATGGCTTCGCGCTTTTGTTCAAAGGCCTGCCAGCGCGCGTCATCCACAATCCCCAGCTTGCGTCCAATCTCGGTTAACCTTAAATCCGCGTTATCTTCACGCAATTGCAAACGATATTCTGCGCGACTGGTGAACATACGATAAGGCTCAGAAACCCCCTGCGTAATCAAATCGTCAACCAGCACACCCAAATAAGCCTGGTCGCGGCGCGGACACCAGGCCTCCTGTTCGCGCACTTGCAGCGCGGCATTGAGTCCGGCCAGCAGGCCTTGCGCGGCGGCTTCTTCATAACCAGTGGTGCCATTGATTTGCCCGGCAAAGAACAAGCCTTGAATAACTTTGGTTTCCAGTGAGCTTTTTAGTCCGCATGGATTGAAATAGTCATACTCAATCGCATAACCGGGACGCAGGATATGGGCATTTTCCAGTCCTTTGATGGAACGCACCAACTCCAATTGCACATCGAACGGCAGACTGGTGGAAATACCATTGGGATAAACCTCATGGGTGGTTAAACCCTCTGGTTCGAGGAAAATCTGGTGAGATAATTTATCAGCAAAGCGCGTAATTTTGTCTTCGATAGAGGGGCAATAGCGTGGGCCTACTCCCTCGATCACGCCAGTAAATAAAGGCGATCGATCCAGACCCCCGCGAATAATGTCATGGGTGCGCTGATTGGTTTCGGTAATCCAGCAAGGCAATTGCCTGGGGTGTTGTGCTGCATTACCCATGAATGAAAACACTGGCACTGGATCGTCGCCAGGCTGTACCTGTAAAGCAGAATAGTTTATGGTCCGACCATCAATGCGCGGCGGGGTACCGGTCTTCAGCCGCCCGACCGGAAGCGTTAGTTCCCGTAAACGATGCGCCAGGCTAACAGAAGGGGGGTCTCCCGCACGACCAGCCTCATAGTTGGACTGGCCTACATGGATTAATCCAGACAAGAATGTACCGGTAGTCAACACGACAGTTTTTGCGCTAAAGCGCAAACCCATTTGTGTAACTACCCCGCTCACTCGATCCTGTTGCACTTCTAAATCATCCACCGCTTGCTGGAACAACCACAGATTAGGCTGATTTTCCAAACGAGTGCGAATAGCTTGTTTATAAAGCAGACGATCGGCCTGCGCACGCGTAGCGCGTACCGCCGGGCCTTTGCTTGCGTTCAGCATACGGAACTGGATGCCGCTTTCGTCGGTAGCAGCAGCCATCGCACCGCCGAGCGCATCTACCTCCTTGACCAAATGGCCTTTGCCTATTCCGCCGACGGACGGATTGCAGGACATCTGCCCCAATGTTTCGATGTTGTGGGTAAGTAGCAAGGTTTTGCAGCCCGATCGCGCGCTGACCAACGCCGCCTCGGTACCGGCGTGCCCTCCACCCACTACAATTACATCAAATTTATCGGGAAACTTCATGTTGCTATTGCCTTGAAAAGGACGCGCATCATACAACAGCCCAGCCGCAATCCAAAATGATGTGTTTCACGTGGAACAATAGCGTTTTATTTCCCGATGCAAAACCGGCTGAAGATATCCCCGAGCAAATCATCCGCAGTGAATTTCCCGGTAATTTCACTAAGAGCCTGCTGCGCCAGCCGTAACTCTTCGGCGAATAACTCCGCGCTGGTTAACATATTGGCATGGGTTAAATGAGTTTGCGCAAGCATCAAAGCCTGCAGATGGCGTTCCCGCGCCATGAATGAGCCGCCTTCTTGATCATGCCACCCCATGGCCTTCAGCAACGATTCGCGTAACTTTTCCAGACCTTCCCCTGTCTTGGCAGAGACCCCAAGAAAAACATCCTTTTCCCCCATTGAAAAAGTTTTGTCTTGCATTAAATCAATCTTGTTAAATACTAACAACCGAGGTGTGTCAGCGGGTAATGCGGCCAATATAGCTTCGTCCTTGATTGTCAAACCTTGGCGGGCATCTAACAACACTAGAATTACATCAGCGCTATGCAGGGTTTTATGGGTACGGGCAATACCCAGGTTTTCCACTTCATCCTGCGATTCGCGCAACCCGGCCGTATCTATAATATGCAATGGCACACCCCGGATCTGGATCATTTGGCGAATTACGTCTCGGGTAGTGCCCGGAATATTGCTGACCAAAGCCGCTTCTTCGCCCGACAGCCGATTGAGCAGGCTGGACTTCCCAACATTGGGCTGTCCCGCAATAACCACCTGGGCACCTTCGCGCAGCAGGCTCCCTTGTTTTGCGCTCTCCAAAATGTGCTGCAATTTCAACTGGATGTCATTCAGCAGCGTATCACGCCGCTTCAAATCAACGATATCTCCCTCTTCTTCCGGGAAATCCAGCATAGCCTCGACCAGCATACGCAGATAAATTAGCTCATCGACCAAACCATGAATTGCCGTAGAAAATTCTCCGCTCAGAGAACGCATGGCGCTACGCGCAGCCGTTGAGGTATTGGCATTGATCAGGTCTGCGACACTTTCTGCTTGAGCCAAGTCGAGCTTATTATTCAGAAAGGCACGGCGGGTAAATTCGCCGGGTTGTGCCAGCCGTGCACCCAGCTCTAGGCAACGCTGTAATAACATTTGGAGCACGACCGAGCCGCCATGCCCTTGCAACTCAAGCACATTATCCCCGGTATAAGAATGCGGGGTAGGAAAATACAAGGCGATCCCCTCATCCAGCACCTCGCCATTTTCATCCAGGAAACTACAGTAAGTAGCTTGCCGTGCAATGGGTAATTTGCCGAGTATTCCTTGGGCAACAATTTCGATATTGTTTCCCGAGATACGTATTACCCCGATCCCGCCACGCCCCTGTGCGGTGGCTATGGCGGCGATGGTATCAACGTTTGGCGACAACACCTTTGCTTTCCGCTTCGGCTGCCCGGGTGATATACCACTGTTGACCGATTGAAAGAAGGTTATTCACAATGGAATACAACACCAGACCCGCGGGGAAAAAGAAAAACATCACGCTGAAAACGATAGGCATGATTTGCATTATCTTGGCCTGCATGGGATCGGGTGGCTTGGGATTAAGGCGAGTCTGAATAATCATGCTCGTCCCCATAATCAACGGCAAGATGTAATAGGGATCTGCCGCAGAGAGGTCTGTTATCCAACCAATAAATGGGGCATTTCGCATCTCAACGCTAGCTAAAATAGACCAATATAACGCGATAAAAACCGGGATTTGAATAATCACCGGCAAGCACCCCCCTAATGGATTAATTTTTTCTGCTTTATACAATTCCATCATGGCGCGATTCAGTTGTTCCCGGTCGCTGGCATATTGTTGCTTGATTTTCTCCAGCTTGGGAGCAACCATGCGCATCTTTGCCATAGAACGATAGCTCGCCGCCGAAAGGGGAAAAAACAATAGCTTGATCAAGAAGGTAAGCAAAATGATGGCGGCCCCCCAATTGTGGGTCCAATCGTTTAATAACGACATCACCCAGAACAGCGGAACAGCGATGATAGTAAGCCATCCATAATCCACTGTCAGGCCTAAACCCGGTGCGATTTTATCCAGATTAGCCTCTGTTGGGCCCGCATACAAAGTAGCACTGACATGCGTTTTCTGTCCCGGCTCAACGGCAACACTTGGCAAAACTATTCCGACGGAATACATGCCCCCATCCAGTTTATGCGTAAAAAATTCACGGTTGGTCTTTTCCGCGGGCAGCCAGGCAGCTACAAAGTAATGTTGCAAAATACCTATCCAACCGTTATCAGACTGCTTGGGATATTCCGTTTTTCCCTTATCTATGTCCGAAAATTGCACCTTCTTTAGTTTATCCTTGTCGGTATAAACTGCCGCCCCCGTATAGGTAGGCAAAAACCGCAGGCTACCTTCTGGGGCAACACTGTCCCGAATCAATTGAAAGTAACTGCTCGCCGTAACCGTTTGCAGCCCCACATTTTCCAATTCATAGGAAATGTCTATTAAATAACTACCTTTATGAAAGGTTATTATTTTAGTCACTTTAAGCGGTGAATCCCCTTGAGCTTTCAGCCTCATCTCTACCAGGTCGGCATTTCCTGAAAGCTCGTACTGATCTTGTTCCGAAACAAATAGACTGTTGTGATTAGGAAGGCCTGCTCCAATCAGCCCGCTTTGAGCAGAATAATTGTGAGTTTCTTTACCACGATTGAAAAACACCAAGGGTTTATTTTTATCCAGACTATCCTTATGCTTAATTAACGCCAAGCGGCTGATATCGCCGCCAATGGTGTTAATTTCCGCTTCGAGAATATCCGTTTTGATATGTATGGTTTTCCCTGTGGTCTGCTGTACTATAGATGCAGACTCTATGGCGGGCACCCCGGTGGGGCCCGAAGCAATGGGTATTGATTGTGATTGAGCCACTTCCTTCTTTGTTGAAGTGCCCTGTTGAATCTGCGGTTCAGGATGTTGATAGCGTTGCCATCCATCCCAAACCAGCATCAGGGAAAATGCAAAAATTAAAAACAAAAAAACTCTTTGTAAGTCCATAATCAGCCTAAATGTTAGGGTACCGGGTCGTAGCCACCCAGACTCCAAGGGTTACAACGCAGCAATCGTTTTATACTTAGCCACCCCCCTTTTACAACACCATACTTCGTTAGAGCTTCACGCGCATAATGTGAACAAGTTGGAGTAAATCGGCACGCTGGTGGGATAAGCGGACTAATTAGATATTGATAGCCGCGTATTAGAGTAATTACTATTCTGCGCATCTTTTTTCTACTTGGCTAAATAATCTTTCCAAATAGTCGATAGGGGTATCAATAATTTGGGTCTGGTAAAAATTACGCCTTACAATCACGACCAGATCCAATTTACGTTGCTTGATTGTATTTTGGCGAAACGATTCCCGAATGACCCTTTTGATCCGATTTCTTTCTACTGCACCAGGTAACGTTTTTTTGCTAGCGATTATTCCCAGCCTGGCATTATTCTGATGATTGGGTGTAAAAAATATTTTGAAGTGTTTATCGGCAATATTTTCAGCTCGAATAACATGATCAAAACCGTCCGCCCGCAACAACCTATAAGGGACAGAAAATTGGGGCGAGATATTAGACCGCAAGTCTTGCACGACCCCTAGCACGGCGCGCCCTGATAACGGCGCGGCCCCCACGTGTCTTCATGCGCACCAAAAAGCCATGGGTGCGTTTTCTTTTGATTACGGATGGTTGATAAGTACGTTTCATGTTTTTTCCTTTGCTAAATCGTAAAACGTGCTATTACAAAGCCTTTGACATAGGTGTGTCAAGTCTATTTTGCTTTTTGCATGTGGATAGGTTTAAGCTTGCCGTGTAGAATACGAAAATATTTACTATTGTTAAAATTTCTCCCCTCACAACCTATGCACGATATTTCTTTTTGGAATTCATGCCTCAGCTCATTTGAAAAGAGCCTGCCGCCACAACAATTTAATTCATGGATAAAGCCACTTCTCCTGAAGAGTGAAAATGGAACACTGATTCTTACGGCTCCCAATAGCTTTACATTAAAGCTGGTTCAAGAACGATTTTTACCCGAGATTAGCAGACAGGCCGGGCTTGCTTATCGGGGTGTGCCGCCATTTGAATTTCGCATTCTGGCTGCAGCAACAATAAACAAATCCCTTGGGTTGCCCACTCAGCAAAAAACAAATACTCCAATTGAAAATAAACCCAAAATTGAAACCTCTTTTAGAGGTTACGGAAAACTAAACCCTAGCCTAACCTTTGAAAATTTTGTTATCGGAAAAGCCAATCAGCTTGCTTTCGCTGCCGCCACACAAGTGGCGGAACTACCAGGGATTTCTTATAACCCTTTATTTCTATACGGTGGCGTGGGGCTGGGTAAAACACATTTATTACAAGCCATAGGTAATCAAATCCAGCTGGGCAATCCTCAAACAAAAATATGCTACATGCATGCGGAAAGATATGTGGCGGACGTAGTTCGTGCCTGTCAAACAAATAAATTTGAAGAGTTCAAACAATTTTATCATTCTCTTGATATTCTGCTAATTGATGATATTCAATTCTTTGCTGGCAAAGCCAAAACCCAAGAAGAGTTTTTTTACGCTTTCAATACTTTGGTGGATTCGCATAAGCAGGTTATTCTGACTAGCGATACATTTCCTAAAGAAATAGCAGGCCTAGAAAACCGCTTGGTATCCCGTTTTGGTTGGGGTTTAACCGTAGCAATAGAGCCGCCTGAGCTGGAGATGCGCGTGGCTATTCTTTTGAAGAAAGCTTCCTTAAGTGGTTACTCGCTTAATGAGGAAGTCGCTTTTTTTGTGGCAAAACATGTTAGTTCAAATGTTCGCGAACTTGAAGGAGCATTAAAGCGCGTAGAAGCTTATGCCAAATTTCACAAGCGTAATATTTCTGTGGAATCAACGAAAGAAGCTCTAAAAGATATTCTCGTTGCCCAAAGTCGGTTGGTATCTATAGATAATATTCAAAAAACTGTTGCGGATTATTACAGAATTAAAATGGCTGAATTGCTTTCAAAAAAACGTACCCGGAATTTGACTCGCCCCAGGCAGCTAGCCATGTCTTTGACCAGAGAACTGACTACGATGAGCTTGCCGGAAATTGGCAGTTCATTTGGGGGGAAAGATCATTCCACCGTAATTCATGCTTGTAAAACAATATCCAGTTTACGTGTTGTTGATACAGCCCTGGACGCTGATTATAAAATATTATTACAAACACTACGGGGATAGGGTGTAAATAAAATGTGGGTAAACATCACAATATAAATAAAAGCTAAAGTTATCAACATTTATCCAGTGTTAACTGACAGCAACTCAGCAATTATTATTAGGATATATGTTTTTGGTTTAAATGGGCTTATTTTGGTTATTAACATAAATAAAAGGCATTACTAGTATTATTAGGAATTAATATATGTTTATTGATAAGGCAGAAAAGGAATTTATTCTCCAACCGCTACAAGTTGTTATTGGTATTGTTGAACGCAAACAAACGTTGCCTATTTTATCCAATGTGTTAATTGAAAAGGAGTTGGACAAAATACGTTTTACAGCGACCGACCTAGAAATTCAAATTACTACCACAATAGCAATACAAACCAAAGAGAAAGAAACGTTAGCTAGTTTTACTATTGGAGGAAAAAAACTTCAGGAAATTCTTCGAATTCTTCCCGAGCAGAGTAAAATTTCTATTGAAACAAAAGAAAATAAGGCACTAATAAAAACCAACAACAGCCGCTTTAGTTTACAAACCCTGCCAGCAAAAGATTTTCCCCGGCTGAATAATCAATTAATAGATCCAAAAAAAATTACCTTACCGCAGCGGCTATTAAAAACATTATTAGTTTCAGTACAATATTCCATGGCCCAACAAGATGTTCGTTATTATTTAAATGGGGTTTTATTGATTATTGAAGGAAATAAACTAAAGGTTGTAGCCACAGATGGCCACCGTTTAGCTTTTAATGCCGCGGTCATTGATGGGAATCATGAAAAACAGGAAATTATTATGCCGCGTAAAGCAGTAATAGAGTTATGTAAACTACTGGGGGATACGGATGAAAATGCCGAAATAGAATTTTCGACCCAACAAGTGAAAGTAGATTTTTCTGGCATTAATTTAATATCTAAAATAATTGATGGTAAATTTCCAGATTATGAACGGGTTATTCCAAAATATAGTAATCATCTCCAAATGAACCGGCTGTTAGTCCAGCAGGCACTTCAGCGCGCGGCAATTTTATCTAATGAAAAATTCAGGGGTGTACGCTTCTTATTAACCGAAAAAAATCTTAGTATCATTAGCAGTAATAGTGAACATGAAGAAGCGCAAGAGGAAATTGAAACCGATTACCATGGGGAAGCTATCGATATTGGTTTTAATGTAAATTACTTAATGGATGGATTGAATAATATCAACACAGAAATGGCCGTATTTTCTTTTGGAGACCCCAATAGTAGTATTTTGATAACAACGCCTCAAGATCAGGAATTTCGTTATGTAGTAATGCCCATGCGTATTTAGCAGCCAAACTTTGTTCCACGTGAAACAAATAAATCCAGAAAGAAAAATAGAATGAGTGAATATACCTCCAACAGCATTAAAGTCTTAAAAGGGCTGGAGGCGGTTCGTAAGCGCCCGGGAATGTATATAGGGGATACCAACGACGGCACCGGTTTGCACCACATGGTTTTCGAAGCAGTAGATAACGCTGTGGACGAAGCCCTAGCGGGCCACTGTAATGAAATCAACGTCATCATTCATGCTGATAATTCAATCAGTGTAAGTGATAATGGGCGGGGCATTCCCACGGATATTCATAAAGAGGAAAACCGTTCCGCAGCCGAGGTTATTATGACCATCCTCCATGCCGGGGGAAAATTTGACAGCAACTCTTATAAGGTGTCTGGAGGCCTGCACGGTGTGGGCGTATCGGTAGTGAATGCGCTATCAGAATGGTTAAAGTTGACCATTTACCGTGATGGTAAAGAGCATTTTATGGAGTTTCGACACGGAGATCCCGTAGACCCACTAAAAATAGTGGGCGACTCTGGCAAGAGGGGCACCATAGTGCACTTTTTGGCCGCTAAAGAAACTTTTGGTTTGGTTGAGTTCCATTTCGACATTCTGGCAAAACGCCTTCGTGAATTATCCTTTCTGAATAATGGCGTAAAAATCGCATTAATAGACCACCGCAACGGAAAGGAAGAAAACTTCGCATTCACCGGGGGCATCAAAAGTTTTGTTGAATACATGAATCGCAATAAATCGGCACTGCATCCGACTGTATTTTATGCAATCGGCGAAAAGGATGGCATAACGGCTGAGATTGCCATGCAGTGGAATGATTCATACCAGGAAAGTGTGCAATGTTTTACCAATAATATCCCGCAGCGCGACGGCGGCACACATTTAACGGCCCTGCGTACAGCAATGACGCGCACGTTGAATCAATATATTGAAACCGAACAGCTGGCCAAAAAAGCAAAGGTGGACACTACCGGCGATGACATGCGCGAAGGATTGACTGCGGTGTTGTCGGTGAAATTACCTGATCCAAAGTTCTCATCACAAACCAAAGACAAATTGGTTTCCTCCGAGGTTCGTCCGGTCATCGAAGATTTAATTGCCCAACAAATGAGCTCGTTTCTGTTGGAAAAACCCAATGACGCGAAAATTATCGTCAACAAAATCATCGATGCGGCACGCGCACGCGAAGCAGCCCGTAAAGCCCGCGATTTGACCCGCCGCAAAGGTATATTGGACGGCATGGGCCTGCCTGGAAAATTGGCGGATTGTCAGGAAAAAGACCCGGCTATGTCGGAGCTGTACCTGGTGGAGGGAGATTCTGCGGGAGGCTCGGCCAAGCAAGGTCGTGATCGAAAATTCCAGGCGATCTTGCCGCTTAAGGGCAAAATTTTGAATGTAGAAAAAGCCCGCTTTGAAAAGCTGATTGCCTCACAAGAAATTGCTACCTTGATTACTGTGTTGGGAACCGGCATCGGCAAGGATGAATATAATGCCGACAAGCTGCGTTACCATCGCATCATCATCATGACCGATGCTGACGTGGATGGCTCTCATATACGTACGCTGTTACTCACGTTTTTCTATAGGCAAATGCCAGAGCTGGTCGAACGAGGCCATATTTATATTGCGCAACCGCCCCTTTACAAAATCAAGCAAGGTAAGGACGAGCGCTATCTCAAGGATGACCAGGAGATGAAAATCTACATGCTTAAGTCAGCGCTCAATAACGCCGTCTTATATCCGGCGGCAGACGCATTACCGATTCAATCTAATGCATTAGAGTTGTTGGCCAAACAATATTTCCTTGCCGAAGCAGTGATTGATCGCTTATCGCGGTTTACTGCGCCGGAAGCAAGCCATGCCCTTCTTACTTTGCCGACTTTATCTCTGGATGATTTAAAACAAGCACAAAGCAGCGCAAAGCAACTGGAAGCCGCGTGTGGCGGCAGTATTAAAGTGGTGGTAGAAACCGACGAGACTGGTGAACACCGTCTGCGTTTGGAAAAACTTTATCATGGTAATTATTCTATCAGTTACATGGATAAAGACTTTTTGAAAGGCAGCGATTATGTGCAAATCCGGCAGGCTGCGGACGTGTTAAATGGCCTCATTACTCCCGGTGCCTATATTGCTCGAGGCGAACAAAAACGGGTTATTTCCAGTTTCAAACAAGCCATAGATTGGTTGTTGGAAGAAGCTAAACGCGGCGTCAACATACAAAGATATAAGGGCTTGGGCGAAATGAATCCATCGCAACTGTGGGAAACAACCATGGATGTGAAGAATCGCATATTGCTTCGCGTGCGCATTGAAGATGTGATTACTGCCGACGAGATTTTCACAACATTAATGGGTGATGTAGTCGAGCCGCGTCGCGCATTCATCGAAAAAAATGCCTTGGGGGCCAAGAATCTGGATGTGTAATATCCAGAATTAAATTTTAATGGTAAGCGAAGCGCAACCACCGCTGGCGGGGGGTAACATTAGCTAGGGTGGCAACACTCTTAATTGGTTAATTCTTTCTTCCAAGGGGCCACTTTCAATAGCAGCAACATTCCCGGTAGCGCTAACGCGGCACAAAGCAGGAAAAAATTACTCCACCCTAGCTGATCGACCAGCCAGCCCGCCGAGGCATTGACCACCGTGCGAGGAACTGCGGCGAGGCTGGTGAACAGCGCGAACTGGGTGGCGGTGTAAGCGGGATGGGTGGTATGCGCGATGTAGGCCACGAAGGCCGCTGTGCCCAGGCCGACGCCAAATGCTTCGAGGCCGATCACAAAAGCGAGCTGGGAAAGATGGAAGGAAGTCACTTCGACCTTAATGCCCTGTATCGCCAGCCAGTAAAAACCGAAAATACTCACTATTTGCACCACGCCGAATAGCCACAGAGCGCGGTTGATGCCGAGCTTCAACATCCATATGCCGCCGAGCAACGCCCCGATTACAGCTGGCCACAATCCGGCGTTCTTGGCGATCAAACCGATCTGCGATTTGCTGAAACCCATGTCCAGATAAAACGGCGTAGCCAGTGCCGTACATAGACTGTCGCCAAGTTTGTAAAAAAACAGAAATGCCAGTATCAGCAATGCGCTTTGCCAACCTCTGCGGGTGATAAATTCCTGAAACGGTTTGATCACGGCATCGCGCAAATTTTTTGGCACGCTGATAGCAACCGGTTCATCGACCAGCAGTGTCATTATCATGCCGGGCAGCAT
>JANYHX010000056.1 GCA_025362155.1 Gallionella sp.
ATTCCGATCCGCAGCGCGGAAGGCCGACGTATCCGCGAGGCTTTTATCGCACCGCCCGGCAGCCGCATTGTGTCGGCGGATTATTCGCAGATCGAACTGCGCATCATGGCGCATCTGTCCGGGGACACGGGTTTGCTTACAGCCTTCGCCAACAACGAGGACATCCATCGGGCCACCGCTGCGGAAATCTTCATGCTTACGCGCGAAGAAGTATCCGGCGAACAGCGCCGCTATGCCAAGGTCATCAACTTCGGCCTGATTTACGGCATGTCTCCATTTGGCCTGGCCAAGCAACTCGGCATCGAACGCAGCGCGGCAATCGCTTACATCGAGCGCTATTTCACCCGCTATCCCGGTGTAAAAAACTATATGGACCGCACCCGTGAGCAAGCCAAACGACAAGGCTATGTCGAGACTGTGTTCGGACGCCGCTTATGGTTGCCGGAAATCAACAGCGGCAATGGCATGCGCCGTCAGGGCGCAGAACGCGCCGCGATCAACGCACCCATGCAAGGCACAGCCGCAGACCTGATCAAACTCGCGATGATCAAAGTGCAGCACTGGCTGGAAAGCGAAAAATTACAGAGCAGATTAATCATGCAAGTGCATGACGAACTGGTGCTGGAAGTGCCGGAGGCGGAGCTGCATTTGGTCAAGGAAATACTGCCCCGGCTGATGTGCGGTGTCGCCGAATTACAAGTGCCGTTGCTGGTGGAATTGGGCGAGGGAAAGAATTGGGATGAGGCGCATTGACAATCTGCAACCTACAACACATTAAGGGAATGTCGTGATACTTAAAGAAAAGAAACTTACCAATCCATCAGACCCAAGACTGCTAGCTGGTGAGGAGGCGGAAAAACAACTAGCTCATTACCTAAAACGAGCTTTCAAGAAACGCGATGACTGTTTCGTTATTAACGATCTCCGCATAACTCATGACGGAGAGGCCGCTCAGATAGACCACCTCATTGTCTCACCTTATGGATTGGTCATCATCGAATCTAAAAGTTGCCACAGCACAATTATTGTCGATGAATTTAACAGGTGGGCGCGAATGCTCAACGGCAAGCCGGAAGGAATGCAATCCCCGGTTTTACAAGCTGAAGAACAAGGAAAGATTGTAAAGGGGTTGTTGCGAACCAACGCTGAGAGGCTGCTCGGCAAAATGTTGATGGGCAGTGTTCAAAAAGGGTTCGGATATTGTCCTTTGCTTGTCTATGTTTCTGTTTCAGACAGTGGGATTATTGATCAGAAAAATGATGTGCAGGAGCTTTATAAAGCAGATGAAGTAGCAAGGGCAATCACAGGCAGGCTGGACGATCTCAAGAAAAAATCTGATCTGCTCTCGCCGAAATTTTGGCTTTCATCAGCAGATGGATGGCGCATGAAATTGGAGGAGGCTAAAGCGGTGGCTGAATTTTTGGTGGGCCAACACCAACCAAAATTGCAGGTGATTTCTGAGAAAAAGAATAAAAAAAAGCTGTTACCTGAAGTCGTGCCAAGACAAATAGAAAATACATTTGTGCCTAAAGTTGGTGCGAAATGTCCAAAGTGTGGTGTAGCCAAGCTTATTGGAAGAAGCATCAAGCGAAGTGATGGAACGGAGACAGATTTTCTTGCGTGCCAAGGCTATCCCGACTCTTGCGAAACAATTTTTCCTTTGGTAGCTGTTGTACGGCAGGCGATGCAGAGTTATGAAGTGCAAGCGGTGTCAGTGATCAAACCTATTGGCGAGGGTATGCCTTGCCCGAAGTGCGGCACAGGCAAGCAGGTTAGGAGAAAAGGGAAAAGCGGAAAGCCGGATTTTTTTGGGTGCAGCAACTACGGGAAGACAAAATGCGGTTTTACGGGGCCGATTATTTAGCTGGTTAGCCAAACAAGGTGGCAACTTTGCCCACTCTACATTGAACTCAAGCCGTACGAGCATGCTGCACTTCCAGCGGGTAAGCCCCATTGGCGCGAGCTTCCAGCAACACCACCTCCACTGCGCTGCCGTCCTCGGCATAGCTGATATGGGTGTTCCAGTTTTGCGATACCTCGCGGGTAATCGGTTTGTCTGACAGGCGTATGACGAGAATATCGTCCTCATCGAAATAAGTAGTGCGCATGGCGAACTCCTATAAAACCGTGAAAATGGTGCATAGCATACCAAACATGACCAAGTCGAATTGTCCCGCCGACCTTTGTTGAAACACACCGTGCCAGACTTTGAATTACAATCTCACCCATACTCAGCCGGAATACATCGTGCAACAACTTACCCTTACCCGCCCTGATGACTGGCATCTGCATTTGCGCGACGGCGCGCTGATGCAATCGGTGGTGCAGGATACTGCGCGACAATTTGCACGCGCCATCGTGATGCCTAATCTTAAGTCGCCGATCATTGCCACCGCGCAGGCACTGGCTTATCGCGCACGCATCCTCGCTGCGTTACCTGTCGGAGCGAGGTTCGAGCCGTTGATGACCTTGTACCTGACCGACAATACCACCGCGCAGGAAATTCAGCGCGCCAGACAAAGCGGCGTGATTCATGCCGTCAAGCTTTATCCGGCTGGAGCGACGACCAACTCCGATGCGGGTGTGACCGACATGCGCAAGGCTTATCCTGCGCTGGAAGAAATGCAGCGCTATGGCATGCCGTTGCTGGTGCATGGCGAGGTGACTGATCCAAAGGTGGATGTGTTCGACCGCGAGGCAGTATTCATCGAGCAGGTGATGAGCCCTTTGCTGGCTGATATGCCGCAACTGCGCGTGGTATTTGAACATATCACGACCCAGGATGCAGTGCAGTTCGTGACCAGCGCGCCAAATCACATTGCGGCGACTATCACCGCTCATCATCTGTTGTACAACCGCAACGCCATGTTCAGTGGTGGCATGCGTCCGCATTACTATTGCCTGCCGGTGCTGAAGCGCGAAGGACACCGCAAGGCATTGGGTAAAGCAGCCAGCAGCGGCAACCCGAAATTTTTCCTGGGCACCGACAGTGCGCCACACGAGCAGCATACCAAGGAATCTGCTTGCGGCTGCGCCGGCATTTACACCGCACATGCCGCCATTGAGCTGTATGCCGAGGCATTTGAACAATTGAACGCACTGGACAAGCTGGAAGGTTTCGCCAGTTTTTACGGCGCAGATTATTACCGCTTGCCGCGCAACACCGATCAGATCACGTTACGCAAGGAAAGCTGGCAGGTGCCGGATAGCCTCGCTTTCGGTGAACACCGTTTGGTGCCGTTGCGTGCTGGAGAAAAAATGAACTGGAAGATGGGAGGTTAACCAATGTTATCCATGCAAAGCTGGCTCTACTGGGCCTTACTCTCCGCCATTTTTGCGGCCATGACGGCCATCTTCGCCAAGATCGGACTGGAAGGCGTGGATTCGGATTACGCCACGTTGATACGCACCTTTGTGATTTTTTTGGTGTTGTCAGGCTTTGTATATTACGCCGGGAAGTGGAGCGATCCATTTGCGCTCAGCCGCAGAACCTGGCTGTTTCTATCACTGTCCGGGCTGGCTACCGGGGCATCCTGGGTATGCTACTTTCGCGCATTAAAATTGGGTGAAGCCTCCAAAGTCGCGCCGGTAGACAAGTTCAGCCTGGTATTGGTCGCAATATTTGCCGTCATCTTCCTGAATGAGCGCCCCAGCATCCGTGAATGGTTAGGGATATTGCTGGTGGGGGCAGGGGTGGTGATATTAAGTTTTAGAAGATAACGCCTCAGGAACCTCTGGTTTTAAGTTTGTCATAGTCAGCAATACTGGGACGAAACG
>JANYHX010000059.1 GCA_025362155.1 Gallionella sp.
CCTTGCGCTCAGGCCCCTTGAAGTTATCAGTCTTGGCCTCGGTGTTGCAACCCTTCATCTTGTCTTGTTGTGTACCTGCGAACGCCGGAATAGAAACAGCAAAGGTAAAACTTAAACAGGCCAAGGTAATCAGTTTTTTCATGGATATCTCCTTATATTATTTGGGGGGATGATTTTTACAGCATAAGCGCGGGCATTATAAGCCAACCCGGTAAATTCCATCATCATCTTTATAGCGTATTAAACGGATAGTCCTTTTATCCAGCGACTATACAACTGTTCCGCCACGTTGTTTAAATGCGGCAGCTTGTCATTTATTTGCTGTTGCATCTCACTTGTAGATTGTACTGCCGGGCTGGTGCTGCTGGTGGTCACTTCATCTGCACCTACGGCGCACCATGACGCAATCATTTCAGCAGTCATTTCAACATGACATTGCAACGCCAGGTGTTTGCCAATCGCGTAGGCCTGGTTGGTGCAGTGTGTGCTGGACAGCAGATGTGTTGCGCCTTGCGGCAGGCTGAAGGTTTCACCGTGCCAGTGAAATGCCTGAAATTTCTGTAGGTCGCCGAACCAGTCGCGCGCGATGTCATTGTCCGACACCTGCACTTCGCCCCAGCCGATCTCCTTGACCGGATTGCGCGATACCCCAGCGCCCAGTGCCTTGGAGATCAGTTGTCCGCCCAAGCAATGTCCCAGCAGCGGAATGTCTTTGGCGACGGCATCGCGGATCAATGCCTCGACTTTAGGTACCCACGGCAGGTTATCGTTAACGCTCATCGGCCCGCCCATGAAGACCAGCCCGGAATAGGCCGCTGCACTGGAGGGCACGGAGTCGTCGGCATCAATACAAATTAACTGCCAGGGGATTTTTTGTTCATCCAGGAATGTCGCCAGATAGCCGGGGCCTTCGGTAGCAGTGTGACGGAAAATGGCGATGGGTTTCATTCAGTGAAAGGTGAAGATGAAGCTGTGAAAGGTGAAACGAAGAAACGATTGTACGTTTCACCTTTCACGTTTCACGGTTTCCCCTTATCCCGCTCAATCAGCGCATAGGCCGAGTGATTATGGATGGACTCGAAATTTTCCGACTCCACCACATACGCATCGATGCGCTCATCCGCATCCAGCACAGCAGCCACATCGCGCACCATGTCTTCGACAAATTTCGGATTGTCGTATGCGCGTTCGGTCACAAATTTTTCGTCGGGACGTTTCAGCAAGCCATACAACTCGCACGAAGCCTGATCCTCGGCAATGCGCACTATATCTTCGATCCAGACAAAGCTATTAGTGCGCAATGTGAGGGTGACATGTGAACGCTGATTATGCGCGCCGCGCTCGGAAATTTTCTTGGAGCAGGGGCACAGGCTGGTGACCGGCACCAGCACTTTCGTCGTGAAGCGTTGCTTGCCATTGATCGTTTCGCCGATCAGCGTCACGTCATAATCCAGCAGGCTTTGCACGCCGGATACCGGCGCAGTCTTGTTCACAAAATACGGGAAACTCATTTCGATGTAACCAGATTGCGCTTCCAGGCGCGCCACCATTTCCTGAAGGATGCTCTCGAAGGATTCGACCGATATTTCGCGCTCATGCTGGTTTAGTATTTCTACAAAACGTGACATGTGCGTGCCCTTGAAATTGTGCGGCAAATGCACGTACATATTGAAAGTGGCGATGGTATGTTGCACACCGACGCTTTTGTCTTTGACCTTCACCGGATGGCGTATGCCTTTAATGCCGACGCGATCAATCGCCAAATGGCGCGTGTCGGGGCAGCTTTGCACATCGGGAATAAAATTTGGCGCGAGAGTATTCATGGTTGGCCTCCAGTTTGGTATAGCGGAAAGAGTATAACGAACGTCAATAATTTACTAGGTTAATTTATTCTGGATGGAAGAGACTAATCCCGTGGTGTCCAGCCCACAATCCGCCAGCATCTGGCGGTGCTCCCCTTGTCCAATAAAGGCATCTGGCAAACCGAGTTGCAGCAGCGCGATGACAATACCGTGCTGTTGCAAACATTCTGCCACCGCGCTGCCCGCTCCGCCCTGTATGGTGTTTTCTTCCACCGTGACCAAAAGCTCGTGCGTGCGCGCCAGGCGTAAAATCAATTCGACATCCAGCGGTTTGACGAAGCGCATGTTCGCTACCGTAGCATCCAGTTGCTCAGCCGCGGCCAGCGCGGGAGCCAGCATCGAACCAAAGGCGAGGACCGCAACCCGTTTGCCCTCGCGGCGCAGCTCACCTTTGCCTATAGTCAGGGCATGCATCGCAGTGGTGATAGCTACGCCCGACCCGACGCCGCGCGGATAGCGAACTGCGCTCGGTGTCTTCAACTGGAACGCGGTGTATAACATCTGCCGGCATTCGTTTTCATCAGCTGGCGCCATTACGGTCATGTTCGGTATGCAACGCAAATAGGTTAGATCAAAACTGCCGGCATGAGTTGCGCCATCTGCCCCGACCAAGCCGCCGCGATCAATCGCCAACATCACCGGCAGATTTTGTATCGCGATGTCGTGGATAAGTTGATCGTAAGCGCGCTGCAAAAAGGTCGAGTAAATGGCTACCACTGGTTTATACCCAGCGCAGGCCAAGCCCGCTGCGAAGGTGAGCGCATGCTGTTCGGCGATGCCGACGTCAAAATAGCGCTGCGGAAAACGTTGGGAAAATTCTGCCAGGCCGGAGCCTTCAGACATTGCCGGCGTGATACCCACCAGCTTTTCATCCTGCTCGGCCATATCACACAGCCATTCGCTGAATACCTGAGTGTAGGTAGGCTTGGCGATTTTGCTGGCGACATTATTTACGACTGGCGCGGCGACAATCCCTTGTGTGCTGTCGAATTTGCTCACACCGTGATACAGCAGGCAATCGTCTTCGGCCAACGCATAGCCCTTGCCTTTTTGTGTGACGATGTGCAGAAATTGCGGGCCGCTTAGTTTGCGGATGTTACTCAGTGTATCCAGCAATACATCCAGATCGTGCCCGTCGATCGGGCCGATATAGTTGAAGCCAAATTCTTCGAACAGGGTGCTGGGTGTCACCATGCCTTTGACGTGTTCCTCGGCGCGTCTGGCAAATTCCAGCACCGGCGGCATCCCCTTCAGCACTTTTTCACTGCCGCGCCGCATCGCCGCATAAAAACGTCCCGACATCAGCTTGGCGAGATAATTATTCAGAGCGCCTACCGGACGCGAGATGGACATATCGTTGTCGTTGAGGATTACCAATAGATTGGCCTCCATCGCACCGGCATTATTCAGCGCCTCAAAGGCCATGCCGCCGCTCATCGCACCATCACCAATGATGGCCACAGTACGCCGCTCTGAACCTTGCAGTTGCGCAGCCACGGCCATGCCCAGCGCCGCCGAGATCGAGGTACTGGAATGCCCGGTGCCGAAGGTGTCATATGGACTTTCGTCGCGCTTGGGGAATCCGGCGAGCCCGCCCGCCATGCGCAAGCTGCTCATCGCCTCGCGCCGTCCGGTGAGGATTTTGTGTGCATAGGTCTGATGTCCCACATCCCAGACCAGCTTATCTTCAGGTGTGTCGAAGATGTAATGCAGCGCGATAGTTAACTCGATCGTGCCCAGATTGGAAGATAAATGCCCGCCGGTCTTGCTGACTGACTCGACCAGAAATTCCCGCATCTCATTCGCCAATTGCGGCAATTGTTCACGATCGAGATCACGCAGATCGGCAGGGGTATTGATGGTTTTAAGCAAGGAATACATCAGAACTTTCTCAGGATGATGAAATCAGCCAACTCACGCAGGCGTTGTGCGGATTGGCCGAACTCTACCAGTAATTCCAGCGCCTCGTGATGCAGCTGCTCGGCCATATTACGCGCCGCTGACAGACCGAGCAGCGTGACATAGGTGGGTTTGCCGTTGTTTGCATCCTTGCCTGCTGTTTTGCCCAACGTGGCGGTATCTGCCTCACAGTCCAGCACATCATCCACCACCTGAAATGCCAAACCGATTAATTTGCCGAAACGATCCAGTTTATCTCGTTGGGTCGCAGACTCGGGCTTTTCCGCAAAGTCTGGCTTCGCTGGGAAAATTGAACCGCAATGGGCACCCAATAACACAGCTGCGCGTATCAACGCGCCGGTTTTATGGATGTGCATGAACTCCAGTTCAGGCAAGGAGAGTGACTTACCCACGCTGGCAAGGTCGATTGCCTGACCGCCCGCCATGCCGCGCGAACCGGAGGCCAGCGCCAGCAGTTTGATCATGTCCAGTTGATGCTGTGGGTCATCATTCAACCGATGATTCGCGAGTAATTGAAATGCCAGTGTTTGCAAACTGTCGCCCACCAGCAACGCAGTTGCCTCATCATATTGCACATGGCAGGTCGGCTTACCACGACGCAACACGTCATTGTCCATGCACGGCATGTCGTCATGCACCAGTGAATAGGCGTGAATCAGCTCGACCGCGGCAGCCGCGATATTCAAACGCGCCGCATCTGCACCCGTCAATTCGCCTGCCGCGAACACCAGCAGTGGTCGCACACGCTTGCCGCCCTGCAGCACTGCGTAGCGCATCGCTTCATGCAGGCGCTGCGGGCTGACTTCCGCACGCGGCAACAATTCGTGCAATACGTCCTCGCAACGCGCTTGTTGTGCGGTGACCCAACTCTGAAAATCACTACCCATTAATTCTTCGCGCATTAATCTTTTTCTGACTCAGTGCCACTGGAAAAATCTTTCAATACTCCACCCTCTAATACACGCACCTGTTGCTGCGCGTCTTCGAGTCGAGTACGGCAGAACGCTAAAAGTTCCGCGCCGCGCTTATAGGCCGCCAGCGAATCTTCTAGCGACAGCTTGCCCGCTTCCATGTCAGCAACAATTTGCTCAAGCTCGGCCATTGCTGACTCGAAATTAATTTCCTTTTGAGCGCCTGTTTTCTTCGATTGGCCAACCATACCTGCCTTTGCGTGAATAAAAACCAGCATTTTACCCAACACCCCCTGACTCAGCCAATTATTGTTGCCCCCCCAATTAATTTCAGGGACAATCCCTGTCTATCTCACGTATTTGTTTTTGCAAGGATGATGTGGGCATGTCCGCTATCGCCACCCTAAATCAACTCACCCATGTTCCGGTGCAGCCGCCACTTGGCTGGTATTTCGATACCCAAGCATGGGAAGCAGAGCAACGCCTGCTATTCGCGCAAGGGCCAAATTACGTCGGACATGAGTTGATGGTGCCGAATGTTGGCGACTACCAGGTGCTGGATGGCGAGGCGCAAATGCTGGTGCGCAATCAGCATGGTGTGGAACTGCTCAGCAACATTTGCCGTCACCGCCAAGCCATCATGCTGCAAGGGCGCGGCAATGCGCAGCACATTGTGTGCCCGCTGCATCGCTGGACTTACAAGACCGATGGTGAGCTGCTAGGCGCGCCGCACTTTCCGCAAAATCCCTGTTTAAATCTCAGTAAATCGCTGCTGCAAAACTGGAATGGCCTGCTGTTTGCAGGCAAGCGTGATATTGCCAAAGACCTGGCCAGAGTCGGCGTGACACAAGACCTGGACTTCTCTGGCTATATGCTGGATCGCGTGCAAGTGGACGAATACGCATTCAACTGGAAGACTTTCATCGAAGTGTATCTGGAGGATTATCACGTCGGCCCATTCCATCCCGGCTTGGGCAATTTCGTGGATTGCGATAACCTCAAGTGGGAGTTCGGCGAACAATATAGCGTGCAGACCGTAGGCGTCAGCAACGCACTGCGCAAAGTCGGCAGCCCGGTGTATGGCAAGTGGCAGGAACAAGTGCTGCGCTATCACGGCGGCAAACTGCCGAAATACGGCGCGATCTGGCTGACCTATTATCCCAACATCATGGTCGAGTGGTATCCTGGCACTCTGGTGGTCAGCACTATTGTTCCGCGCGGGCCGGAAGCCTGCACCAACATCGTCGAGTTTTATTATCTCGAAGATATCGTGTTGTTCGAGCGCGACTACGTTGAAGCCGAACAGAAGGCCTATCACGAAACCGCTGCCGAAGATGACATCATCTGCCTGCGCATGCATAAGGGACGCAAGTCACTTTATCAGCGCGGCATCGAAGAGCAAGGCCCTTACCAGTCACCCACTGAAGACGGCATGTTGCACTTCCATGAGTATCTGCGCCGCAATCTTGCGTCACACCTCTAGTAATTATTCCACACCCCGCACCTCAATCCTCTGGGTGAAACAACTAGCCATTCGACTAGGCTGCAACCGACCGCAGCCAAGTCGCTGCTTATCCCGCCTGCGGGGAGAGCGCAGCGAGGGGGGCGAAGCCAGGTGCTGGCTCCTTCTCCCGCAGGCAGGATAAGGCTGGGATGAGGGCTGTCGAACATGACACCAAAAAACATAGGCTCACTCTGGATGCTGGTCGCTGGATTTTTATTCGGCTGCATGGGCGTGTTCGTCAAGCTCGGCGCGCCCTATTTTTCCCATATCGAACTGGTGTTCTATCGTTCCTTTTTCGGACTGTTGTTGGTTTACCTCATCATGCGCCAACAGCGCGTCCCTGTTGCCACACGCTATTGGCGCAATCATCTGTGGCGTGGTATTTCCGGCTCGGTAGCGCTGGTGCTGTTCTTCTACTGCATCACCGTGCTGCCGCTCGCCACTGCCGTCACGCTTAATTACACCGCGCCGTTATTTCTTACCATCCTCACCATGGTGGTATACAAGGATAAGTTTCATCTGCCGCTGACCATCGCAATCACAGCAGGCTTTTGTGGTGTGGTATTGCTGTTGCACCCGACTCTGCAACACGATCAACTACTACCCGGCCTGCTCGGGCTGATCTCAGGCTTCCTCGCTGGAATTGCCTATCTCAATGTGAAGCAACTCGGCATCATCGGCGAACCGGCCGTGCGCGTAGTGTTCTACTTCAGCCTGATCGCCTCGGTTGGTAGCGGCATAGGGATGCTGTTCGATACTATCCACAGCATTACCCCGCAAGGCTTGGCCATACTATTAGGCTTGGGCGGCACCGCCACGCTGGCGCAGATCGCGATGACCTACGCCCATCGTGTGGGGGATACCTTGGTGGTCAGTAGCATGGCATACAGCACCATCGTGTTCGCCAGCCTGTTTGGCCTATTGCTGTGGAACGAAATGCTGCCGCTGAGTAGTTGGCTGGGCATGGCATTCATCATTGCCAGCGGTGTGCTAAGCTTGCGCCTGTCCCCCAAACACTCAGAAAGCCCACAAGAATGATCACCATCGAACAATCCGAGGACCTCGTCAATGTTGCCATCATGGGCGAATTCACCATCGCTGATTTCAAAACTTTTGAAGAGCAATCCTTATACAAACTGAAATCGCCCGGCGCGGTCAACCTGCTGTTCGATCTGCGCGCGATGGTCAGCTACACCATCGATGTGGCGTGGGAAGAAATCAAATTCTTCCGCCGCGAACACAATCACGACTTCAGCAAAATCGCCGTGGTCACCGACAATCAATGGATCACCTGGCAGGCTTGGCTGTCACGCATCTTCGTGGATGCGGATATACGCGTGTTCACGGATTACACGGAAGCACAGGCTTGGGTTCAGTCGTAGCTTGACGAATGCCAGCTAATATCATCACGAAGGTGCCTTTACTGGCACGATTTATGGTGTCTACTTTACGTTATACGTCACCAATGACACCACTATGCCCATGACCACGCTCCCAACCTATGACGATCTGATGAACCCGCTTCTGGAGGCGCTACGAAAGCTTGGAGACTCAGGGTCGATTGAAGAGATTTACGCCAAGACCGTGGAGATCACTGGATTGCCGGAGGAAATTCTGGCGCAACTTCACGACCCCGAAAAGAGCAGCCAAACAGAAGTCGGGTATCGCCTCGCTTGGGCACGAACGTATCTCAGAAAGTACGGATTGCTTGAAAACTCAAGCCGTGGAATCTGGTCGCTGACAGAAAAAGCAAAGACGCTTGAAACCGTAGATACTGCTGAGGTTGTTCGCTTTGTTCGCGCCCTCGACAAACAAGACGCCCCGAAAAAACGACCACCTGACGAATCCGCTCGTGAATTGTCCGAAGAGGAAGGGTGGAAAGACAAGCTTTCCGCCGTTCTCACTCAAAAACTCGACCCCGCAGGTTTTGAACGGTTGGTTCAGCGCATCTTGCGCGAATCTGGGTTTATTCATGTTGAAGTGACAGGCCGCACGGGCGATGGCGGAATTGACGGAACGGGCATTGCTCGTATCCACGGCTTCATGAGCTTTCATGTTCTATTCCAATGCAAGCGTTACAAAGGCTCAGTTGCGGCCGGCGAGGTTCGTGATTTTCGCGGCGCGATGGTTGGCCGTACTGACAAGGGTTTGTTTATTACAACGGGTTCTTTCACGCCCGCTGCTGTAAAGGAAGCCACAAGAGACGGTGCGCCACCAATCGATCTTGTCGATGGCGATGAACTTGCAGAGAAACTGAAAGAGTTGGCGCTGGGGGTAAAAACCGAACTCGTCGAGCGCGTCAGCATTGATACGGCATGGTTCGAAAGCCTATGACGTATAACCCGGCAGTCCACACGGACGCTGCGCGATAAAGCCGCGCAGCGCCGGTGACTTCTACGTTGGGCATCGTCATGCTAGAGGTTCACATTGGCGTGCAAACTAAAGCCGAAGATCTAGTCGAGACGGTTTCAGCCACTTTCGATGAGTCGGAGATTGATCTTCTTCGCAGCTATGTCGAGTTTGTTCATCGCTTGCGCGAAGCAAGACTACTTCAACGAGGAATGCCGGCTATTACAAACTTGGATTGGAAGCAGGGCGAAGGAATGAAGTGGACCTGCCCGCCATATGAGAACAGTGAGCTTCATGAACTTCTTCACGTTCTTCGTCCGCTGATACTCTCGAAAGAGGCCACCTCTTTTGAGCGCATAGCTGGCATGCTTGGAAGGAAATTCGACAACAAGAAATTCCGAGGCTATCTCAAACTACAACGCACGATCTTTGAAGATGGCGAACTTAAACTCTTTATGCAAATTAGTTTGAACGATCAACCGCTGCTGGATGACGCAACTCTGAAACTCTGGCTGAACGGGGAGCAGTACCACACCGACGAAGAAAAGGCCGCAACGTGGAAGAAAATCGAAAAGGCTCTTACCATCGAGAACACCAGGGCACTTGTTATCACACAGCTTCAGTCAAAGGTGAAGGCGCTATTCAATGTGCAATACATCGCCAACCTCATTCTAGGGAAAGCTGATGCCCAACCCATCATTCCACCGAACCTTGCGCATGAAGCCGCGCAAGGCCAGTGAATTCAGACGTTAGGCATCTACAAAGGATATTCAATGCTACATGTACTGCAAGGAACTACATCCGATTCGGACGAGATAACTCGCCTGATTGATGAAGGAGGTGGAGATGGTTTTGTCACACCATGGGTTGTCCCAAAAAACGCTCGTCCAGGAGATGACATCCTTATATATTACCGACACACTGGTTCAATTATAGAGAGAGGTGAAATTGTTTCAATTCCAGAGCCTGCATTGTTTGGGAAACGACATGTTTATAGGGCAAATATTAAAATTGGCCAATGGCTTGATCTGGGTATCACCCTAGATGAGTTGTCAGCCCTTTTCCCAGAATGGGCATGGCTTCGTTATCCCCGCCCTACACAACACCAACGGATGATATTGCTGAGAGACTCAAAGTTTTATTCTTGGAACGAATTGAATCTAATGTTGAAGAAGAAATGCCAGAGGATGATACGCAGCACTTCTACAATGATGTATCTCGATCTCTTCAAGATAGCCACTCGTCAAGACAAGCGCGTCTAGCAACTGCTCCAAAAATACCCGATCGCATTTCCATTACAGCCACATCATTTCGGCGGAATCCAGATGTTGTCGCTGAGATTTTATTGAGGGCGGATGGAAAGTGCGAGGGCTGTCTTCAACCAGCCCCGTTCGCGCGTGCATCTGATGGAACGCCATATCTTGAAGTGCATCACCGTGTCATGCTTGCGGCGGGCGGTGAGGACACTGTAGTCAATGCTATTGCCTTATGTCCCAATTGTCATCGAGCAGCGCACTATGCCTAATGGAAATGGATAAGCATCACACATCCCCCAACAAAAAACCCGCTCTCGCGGGTTTTTCTTTGCACAACTAAGCCAGCCTGAATTACTTCAGCTTGGTTTCCTTGTACATGACATGCTTGCGTGCCTTGGGATCGTATTTTTTCATTTCGATCTTTTCCGGCGTGGTGCGCTTGTTCTTGGTCGTGGTGTAGAAATGACCGGTACCGGCACTGGATTCGAGTTTGATTTTTTCGCGCATTTTCGGGTTCCTTAAATTTTATCGCCGCGGGCGCGCATATTTGATAGCACCGCATCGATACCATTCTTGTCGATGGTGCGCAGCGCTGCATTGGTCAGGCGCATGCTGACCCAGCGGTTCTCGCTCTCGACCCAGAAGCGGCGGCGTTGCAGGTTAGGCAAAAAGCGGCGCTTGGTTTTGTTGTTTGCGTGGGAAATGTTGTTTCCCGTCATTGGGCTTTTTCCTGTTACTTGACATACACGTGCCATAGCTCTACTCCAGCCAATTTCAAAAGAGGGCGGATTCTACCGAAGGAATGCAGAATATTCAACCTGAATTTTGGAATGGATCGTAAAATCTCTCTGCACCAACCGGACAAGCGACCCATGCAGTCCAGAAGGATCGTGAGTAGAACAAATCATATTAATATTTTCAACAGACTTAAAACATGGAAAGTCCCTACAAAAGCAAGACTGGCTTTAAGCACATCGGCAGCGCCTTGCTATGCGCGCTGGCGGGATTGCGCGCAGCGATTCAGCATGAGGATGCCTTTCGTCAGGAAGTGCTGCTGGCGTGCATTCTCATTCCGCTTGCAATTTTTTTGCCCGTCGACACCATCGGCAAAGCAGTGATGATCGCCAGCGTGTTGTTAGTACTAATAGTTGAATTGCTCAATTCAGCGATCGAAGCCGCTGTAGATCATGCCTCCTTGGATCATCACCCGCTGGCCAGGCGCGCCAAAGACATTGCCAGTGCCGCAGTGTTGTTAAGTTTACTGAATGTCGTGTCAGTTTGGGCGCTCATACTCTTGGGCTGAACGTTGCCTTAAATCTTATTTGAGCATTACATAACTCATTACACCGTTCACCCTGAGGTATCGAAGGGCGAAACCTTATACCAGCCTCAGGCTTCGATACCTCAGCCCGAACGGAATGGTTGTCGCGAATTATGGAATGCTCAAATAATACATCTCATCAACCTTCAAGGTTACGAGTCCAAATCTTGTAACCAGCTTGCAACAACGCCTTAATCCAACTGAAACATTCGGTAACTATCCTGTTCTACCTGTCACTCCTAGGATATTTATCATGAAGACACTTCAGGACATACTTAAGCAACGCGATCTCCGAGCACTTTTCCAGCCGATCATGGATTTTTCCAGCGGCAAATTTTTTGGTTTTGAAGGATTGATACGGGGCCCATCCAATAATCCGCTGCATTCACCGATCAACCTGTTTGGTGCTGCCAAGCAACAGGGGCTTTCCCTCGAAATAGAAATGCTGTGTCGGCAAATTGTGCTGGAGTCCTTTGCCGCCAAAAACTTGCCCGGCAAACTGTTTCTGAATGTCAGTCCGGAAGCTTTGACACACCCGAGTTTCAAAAACGGGCAAACCCTTGCCTACCTTGAAAATATTGGCCTTGACCCCAATCGGGTGATTATAGAAATCACTGAGAATCAGCCCACCTTTGATTTTGAGGGGATGCGCAATGCGCTACTGCACTACCGCAGCATGGGATTTCAAATTGCGATAGATGATTTGGGCGAAGGATTTTCTAGTTTGCGTTTGTGGTCTGAACTGCGCCCGGAATATGTGAAGGTAGACATGCATTTCGTGCAAGGCGTAAATTCCGACCCCCTCAAACAACAGTTTCT
>JANYHX010000246.1 GCA_025362155.1 Gallionella sp.
CGGAGCGAAGTAGAGCCCGCTGCTACGAATTGGCAATTGCGCACGCTGGCCCTTATGGCCGCGCGTACCTATGGCGTCGACGTGGTAACCGTCACGCTCGCGTTCCTGCAAGCTGATGGCTCGTGGTTGTTTGACCCGGCAGAATTGACCGCGCTTGACCTTGATTGCGCTGCCAACGAATTACGCGAAATGATGGCGCGCGTTCAAAAGGCGCAAGACGATGTAGTCGCCGGTCGCTTGCCGACGGTGCGCCCGTCAGAGAAAGCGTGCCGCTGGTGCGATTGCGTTGCGTCGTGCCCAGAGACGCGCGCGCTCGCAACTAATATGCACGCCGGCATATTCCCGCCGCCGCCCACCGATCTGTCAACGCCACAGGCTGCGGGCATTGCTTATGAGCGTCTATTACTGGCCGAGAAGGTACTGGCGTCAGTGCGCAGCACACTGGAAGCGCGCGCAGCCGTCGAGCCGCTCGAGCTCCCCGACGGGCGCATGGTGCGCGCTGTCAGCGTCTCTAAAGAGTACGTCAAAAGCGACATCGCCTATGGCGTGCTTGCGGACAAGTACGGCGATGCGCTTGCCCGTAATGCAGGCGAATGGAAGACGAGCGCGGCCGCAATCAAGCGCGCGCTTAACGGCGAATCAAAAGAAGCGCTCGAAGCCGTGCGCGCCGCTGGCG
The DNA here is from genome assembly GCA_025362155.1 of Gallionella sp. Lineage (GTDB taxonomy): Bacteria > Pseudomonadota > Gammaproteobacteria > Burkholderiales > Gallionellaceae > Gallionella. The sequence goes on from JANYHX010000246.1 coordinate 677, forward strand.
GGATGGAAACGCGGAACGCGATGACCATCAAGATCTGCAAATGAACATAGCGTTGGAAGCTAAGGAGCGCGCCAGTGATTGAGCTACTTGCATGGGCCGCATTTGACATCACGTGTCTACTCGCTGCGTGGGTAGGTATCGCCATGGGTCGCAGGCGCGCATGAACGTCCGCATGCTGACGCCGCAAGATGTAGCCGAGCGGTTGCAGATCTCACGAAAGCAGGCCTACCGGCTCATCCGTCAGCATATGATATATGAGGCGCCGAGCGCGCGGGCCATCCGCGTGACCGAGCATGCACTGGAAATGTTTTTGCAGAGGAGGCGCCATTGTCCGACCGACTACAAAAACGCGGCAAGGTCTATCACTGTTGGTTTTACGATAAAAACGGCGTCCAGATTAAGCGATCAACAAAATGCACCGACCGACGAGCAGCGGAAGAAGTCTTGCGTCAATTCGAGCGGGCAATTACAGGTGCGCCCGGTGCAGCCGCGCACCAAACCACGGCCACGCTTGAAAGTGCTTTAAGCAACCTGGTCAATATGGGGTGCGGCGATCTATCGCCCGCAACTGTTTCGATGTACTTGCAAAAGAGCGGGCACCTAGTGCGCTTGCTCGGTGCGCTACCATTTCCGCCGCCACTCACCGACGTACAGGAATATATCAACACGCGCAAAAACGAAGGCGCGCACCTTGAGACCATCCGCAAAGAGCTCGTCACGCTACGGCGCGCGCTCATCTTGGCCAATATTGAACCGCATGGCCATGTGCCGCAATTCAAGGTCCGCTACGTTCCGCGCGATACGTATCTGACGCTCGATGAATTTCAGCGGCTAATTTCTACGCTCGAGCCGCTCCGTCAAATGTGGGTCATCTTGGCCGTGTTTACCGGCGGCCGCGATTCTGAAATTGACGCGCTTGCCTGGGAGCATATCGACTGGGGTCAAAAGACGATTTTGCTGCCCGGCACGAAGACGAACAAATCACGACGGCGCATCCCGCTGCATCCGGTGCTTGCGGAATATTTGAGCGCGAGCCGACAGAAATCGGGCGTCATCGTCGGTGAATGGGGCAACGTCTGGCGCGGTCTGCAAAGCGCCTGCGCCCGCGTGGGCATCGATAAGCACATCACGCCTAATGACCTGCGGCGCACGTTCGCAAGCTGGCTAAAGCAGAAAGGCGTTGACTCCTATCACGTCGCGCAATTGCTCGGGCATTCGACGAGCCGCATGGTCGAATTGGTTTACGGCAAGATCGATCAGCCGACCCTAAAACGCGCTATGGATCAGCTTCCCGGCGGCGATAAATTTTGTACTAAATATGTACTAGACTCTGCGGCCCCGGTGTCTTCTGTGTCCCCTGTGTCCCGGTCTGAAAACGTGCAACCTGCTGAAACCTTAGTATCTACAGTGCTCGGGGGCGGAATTGAACCGCCGACACGCGGATTTTCAGTCCGATTGAAACCACGGCTAAAGCTGCGTAGCGTCAAGTGATTTTGTTTTGGCTGTGATTTTTTGTACTAAATGTGTACTAGCGTTTGCGGAGAGAGAAGCGTTGACGATTGAAAAAGTCTGATATACATGGAAGTGGAATGAAGAGCCTTTTTCCCCTGCCTAGCTTTCTCGACGGGATCGCAAGCGTGATCGACCTCGGTGGAGTTTATGAGGATTTCGAGATTGCCGACGATCCTGCCCGCGCTGATTACGAGGCGATTTTGAGTGATTGGCAGGCCGTGGGTGATGACATTAGAGCTGCATCAGCATCCATTCGCTTAGAGTGAGCAACCGAAAGTCGCTACCTCCGGCGGGGCAGATTCACCAAAGATCTGTCCAGGAACTCACTGTTTCAGTGGGCCCTATCCCTTCGCCAGCTGTTCTAGCGGAATATCACAAACTAGATGCAACCCTAATAAACCGCATTGTGTCGATGGCCGAACAGCAAGCCACACATCGTCACACGGTGGAAATGAAAATCGTGGATGCGTCTGTTTTTCGCTCCAAAGCTGGCATGTGGATGGCTTTTGTTCTGAGCGTAATCGGCTTGGGCGCCGCTTCTGTAGGAGAAGTATACGGCCACGCCACGGCATCCGCTGTCATCGCTTCCGTCGATTTGTTGGCACTTGCTACCGTGTTCATCTCCGGGCGACGCGCAAAAGTTAAACAGAACGAACACCGGCTGAGCGAGTAATAAACAATCGCCCCAGTCAAGGCGTCTTGGCTTCGGTGTCGATATCGAGCAATTTAGCGCGCACTACTTTTAGCTCGTTGTAGATATCGAACAGGTCGGCCTTGTGGCGCACGAGCTCCGATCCGTGGGTGTCATTGCGAATGCAAAGCCGGGCAAACATGTCGTCAGTGTCGCGCATGCGAATTTCCAGTGAATGCACTCGGTCAACGATTTTGTGTTGCGCATGTTCGTCAAGCAAAATCCGTTCGAGGAGACCGCGCAGCTTTTCGCAAAGGTCAACAAGATCGTTAATGACACCTTCGGTTGCCGAGTGGTGTGACGTGACGATGCTTTCAACCATCGTCTCAATATGGGTGAGGCGCTTGCCCTGCTCTACAAGGGCCGCCCGATTGATATCGGATTGCGCGCTATCTGTTGGCCGTCGCACCGTTGTGACGGGTAGCGATGGCTCATCTGGATCATCAAACGACGCTGGCACGATGTTCCGGGACCGCTAAAACCGCCAAATCGTCAAACAGTCGAAGCACGTTAAAACCAGCACCGGGGTCCGTAGGACCGTGAATGTTGCAACGCCTTATCGGCGAAATGTCCGAATGCTGTAGCAGGTCCTCGCGGTTGAGATTGAGGCCATGGCGGCCCCCGATATCGTCCACCAGCGCCGCTAGGGCTTCATATTGCGCATCTGTGAACTTGTCTTTTGTAGGCGTGACCGGCTCGAGGAGCTCGATACCGACCGAAACCGAATTAGGCCGCTCGCCGGTTATCAGGTCTAACGGCGATTGTATACCGCGAGCGACCCAGGTATCGCGCCAATTGCGATAGCCCGGAAACTCATCCCCCAGATAAGTGCGTATCTCATTTTTCCATGTCCAATGCGACCAGGTTGTAAACCCCATCCGGTAGAGAGCCGCCTCCCATGCTTGCAATCCCGCATGGTAGGCCACCTGTGCCTCGTCGACGATTTGATAAATCTCCCCCGCCCAGCCAATCACATAATGAGGCTGCAGCCCGTCTTCGCGCTGATACCATGCGAGCGCTTTATCTAGGTCAGTTTCCCCGGTCGTATGGATAACCACCGCTTTCACTGTCCCGCTGCGCACTGGTAGATCACGCTTGGTAGGCGCGTCTATAAACTTGAGTCCCGGCATTAGCGGAAGTGATGCGGACCGAAGCTAAGCCAGCCCGTAAAACTACAGAGCCAAATGATCGCAATGATGCAAATAATAATGGACGCCACCATTTTAAACGGATGCATGATTGGTATGTAATTAACAAGCGACAACAAAAGACCGATAATGATGACGCCTATGAGTAATGACATGAGCATGTAGATGTTCTCCTTTTTATTCTTGCGTTGATTAATCGGTGCCGCCATCCCGCACGCGGTGACCGAGACCGATAGGCGATTGTCTACACGATGGATCGAAGCAACCGGATACACATAGGACATTTGCATGATAGCTCACGCAATCGACTATCGGCGTCCCGCTGACGGTTGAACACATGGCGCAATTTTCCAAATTGTCGGCAATGATGTTGTGACAAACAACAACATGAGCAGGCTCAGCCGAGCATAGCGGGGGGAGCGGTGATCCGCCCGTGGTTAAACTCACCGGCACCCGGCAACCTGCTAGGCAATAGACGGCAATAACGCCAGTGACGATCACCGACATAGCAACCATCAATCGCGCGCGCGTCATTTAGATAACCTCCGCGACTTGCGTGATAACGGATGCGCCTTCAGTACTTCCCGTTGTGATTTGCCAATAACCTGAGCGTAAATATCATGCTGGTCATCCCGTTGATTGCGCACGATGGCATAACCGCCGCTTGCAAGTGTAAAAGCAGCCGAGCATGTGCCAAGCTTATCGAACGGTGCGCTTCCGCCCAGATCAAACCAGGAAGGAAATACGAAGTTAGAAACACTCACCAAATCCGTACCGACGGCGATAGCATAGTCGGATGACTCGCAAGGGTCACAAACCTCTAAGGCCACCGACTGCCACGTTTCAACCGTCGGGCCGTCTACCCATCGATTGATACAAGCATCCGCGCGCGCCTCTAAAATCTCATGCGACAACACCACCGACACGCCGTTAGTCCCCAAAACAGTACCGCCCTCAAGCGTGGGAATAACAAACACCTTCGCATAAACAGCGCCTATTGATGTTTCCGAATGGTATCCTAGGGCATCGGCCTGATCGGAATTATCGAGCATTGCCACGTGAAACGACTTAGGAGGGACTTCGGACACATTGGCATAAAACGTAACCATCGAAGGGCCGAGGTTCCATGCAGGATCGAAGTCATCCGCTAATTGCTTAGCGCAAGCCTGCACCATAACTATGACCTGTTCGTTGGTAACCTTAGTGCTTTGATTGGTTACAGCGAATTTAGTGCCGATGAATACACTGCTGGAAACATTGGCCACGGCCGCCATTAGTTAACCTTAATGCCTTTGCTCAGTAGGTAAGACTGCCCGTGTTCAATGGCCTTGATTACCATTGGATTTATTTCAGCGTGCATGCCAGGCGGAGGAACTGAGTGCTTAAGGTCATTGACAACTCGATTGACCGTGCAAACAAGCGCGGAAATGCCAAGCCCTTCGAGCGCCGTTAATTGCGCGTTCCAGTCAGCCGCGCCGCCGGTGATAATACCCAGCACCGCCGGTTCGAGATTGGCAACTTCTGCCGGTATTTGCCCAGCAACACAGAGCCCTAGGTCGATCGCCGCTTGCTTGACCTTAATGCCAGCGCATCCAGACAGTACAATCATTGCGATTAATAATGGTTTCATAACTTTACCTCTCCCCCTGGTGGTGGTGTTTCATCTTTATGCGTAGGTGGTTCCGGTGATGCCATCCAAGTGACCACGGCTTTAACTAGCGGCAATTTGCCAATCGCGGGCTTTAACATGTTGCCGACTAATTCGATCGTGCTGTTGGCGCGTAGTTGTTTACTGTTAGGCAAAAACTTTTCAAACAGCATATAGAGCACGAGGCCGAGCGTTTGCTCCCAGTGTGCCGGCTGCCCTGATACTAACCAAGCCTTAAAAACAGTCATCATTTCCTCCTCTAACGTTTAAAGGTTCGCAGCCAGTCAAGTACAAACTTGAACGCCGCGCCTACTCCTAGAAAAATAACCGGCCTAACTATTGTCCACACCCCTTTCAGCGGGATACTGGTAACCGTCAACTTGCCTTCGTGAACAAAAGCACCGGTGTTATCCTCCTGCTTCCTCTGCTCCCATTGCTTTTTTCGCAGCCTGTCAAGCATATCCTGATCAAGCGCCGACATAGACGCCTCTACCAGTTTCGGTAATACCTTTCCGATCGAACGTTCAACAGCATCTAGCCCGTGTTGCAGCTCAGCGATTGCCTCGTCTCGCCTCACCGATGCTCTTACTAGCGTTTCGACCGATTGCACGAGACGTTCAAGGTCTTCATCTCGCACACTGCTTTATCCTGCTTGCTTATCAGTCGCCGAAACAATTGGCTGGGAACCAATGATGATTTTCCCGGATGGTAACTCGATATTGTCAATGCCTTCCCGGAGTCCATGTGCCGCATAGATAGCCGCCGCTAGTTCCTTGCGCTCTTGTTCTATAAGCGCAAGCTCACGCTGTGCGATACTAGTGCGCAACAAGACATTGTAGAGTCTGAGTGCTTCGATCTCGGTGATCATAGCGAGACCTTCCCCGCTTCAATCATCCGTTCCGTGAGAGCTTCTGCGTGGGCATGAGCAGCCCGAAAACTCGCCAATAAATCCGCTTCGGGGATTTCAAGATGTTCGGAATCGCTTCCCAATAACTTAGTTCCATCTGCTTTTATGGTGAACACGTGATAAACATGCGGGGTCATGTCTTCCTTGAAAAAACGGAAAGTGACCTGATAATCTCCATTAGGTAGAAATATAATTGCTTCTACATGTTTAGTTAGCGGAATCGTTGCATGATGTATTTTTTTACTCATTAACTTTTACCCCTTTTAATTTCCGAGTGACCTTGCTATTTCTATATAATTCGTTCCGTCCCATGTAAAAAAGTAAGAGTCTGCTAAGTTAGCTCCCGCTGACAATGCAAACGCGGATTGGAACTTAACATTTGCCGGAGCACCCGCCATCGTTCGCCCGCCCGTTGCGTCTTGTATAATCCTAAGACAAACCCTCCCATTGTGAATCGTCGTGGTAGCAGGCATCGTCCAACTATTTACATTGCCGGTGAGGGTAATAACCATTAGCTCCCCACCCGTGGCAGGGTTGAATATTGGCGTTGCGCTATAAGCCACCGTCGCCAATGCGCTGCCCGCTAAATAGGCGCGCATCTGAGACCATGGTGCACCTGCGTATCCGAACTGTCCGCCACCTACGCCCTTAGGGGAGAGGATGGGGGTGCCGCTAGACGGTAGTTCAAAGGTCCAATTGGGGTTCCCTATCCCTAATGCAGAAATAAAAGTTGTCCCATCATCTGGGCGATACCATTGAAGGCCAACTCCGCCGAATGTCCCCGGCTGTATGATCATAAACTTCTTAGTGTTGTTCTGAAATACGACTAAGGGATTGCTAATATAGTCGACTGTAGAATTGAAAATGAAAGCGCCCGTCGATGCTGCAGCGGCGGCGCTTAGGAAATTCATTGCTACATTTGACGGGGTGCTGATCGCTCCGGAATAACCAATATAAAGCTTTTCAACTGCATTGTTGCGAAAGCTAGCGAGACGCGCGCTAGTGTTGGCCCATGCGACGCCGGTGTTGATAATGGCAGCTACTGCCGCGGCTCCATCGGCTGCCCCTGCTTTTAGCGTTACGCCGGACCCGTTTAAGATCGCCGCAGCGGAGGAGTTGCCCAGCGTCAGCGCCGATGCGTTGGTTCCACCGATGGTTACCGCGCCACCCACCGCCGCCCCAGTAGCTGCACCACCGTCGATAGTAACCGCGCCGCCGGCTGCGC
>JANYHX010000093.1 GCA_025362155.1 Gallionella sp.
TTCAAGCATCCTCAATCTTGAGTGTCCATCACGTTTCCCATCATCAAAGCTGGGGAATTTTAACAAACCAAAGAAATTAAAATGAGCAATCTTAAAAAGCGTGTAATCAATGCGAGTATTTGGAATATGGCCGGATACGCCACCAGTCAAGGCATTCGGCTAGCAACAAATCTTATTATGACGCGATTACTGGTGCCGGAAATGTTTGGGGTGATGTCCATAGTAACAGTTGTCATTATGGGCTTGGCGCTGTTTTCTGATTTGGGTTTGAGCCAAAGTATTGTTCAAAGTAAGCGAGGCGATGACCCCACATTTTTAAATACGATTTGGTCAGTGCAAATTATAAGAGGTATTATAATTTGGCTTGCATCAGTGTTAATAAGCATGGCCCTCTATGGGGCAGGTAAATTAGGTCTTTTAGTATCTAATACTGTTTATTCGGATCCATTATTGCCTTGGATTATCCCTGTAGTGTCCCTATCAGTTTTATTTGCAGCTTTCGAACCCACTTGGACAGCCACTGCAAGTAGGCGACTCGAGCAGGCAAAAATCACGCTAATTGAATTGGCTAGCCAAATTATCAGCGTACTGATAATGATTGTTTGGGTGTGGGTTGATAAATCAATATGGGCATTGGTTGCAGGCAACCTCAGCGGAAGCATAATAAGAAATTTTATTGTTTATTATGTGGTTCCCGGTGAAAGGAACAAATGGGGCCTGGAGCGCGAGGCAGTAAAAGAAATTATGCACTTTGGTAAATGGATTTTTGCATCTTCAATCGTGGGATTTTTGTTCTTGAATGGTGATCGGCTATTGCTTGGGGGGCTGATTTCAGCGCAGGAATTGGGTATATACACAATTGCTTATTTTATTGTAAATTCAATGACACAAATTTCCGGTCGAATATTCGCTAATATCGCTTTCCCGGTACTTAGTGAAGCGGCTCGATCAAGACCCCACCAATTAATTGATGTGTATTATCGTTTTCGTTTCCTGTTCGATATCGGCTTGCTGTTTTTTGCCGGGCTCTTTTTTGTAACAGGCTCCTTGATTATTCAGATTTTATATGATCCCAGATACTCTTCTGCGGGACATATGCTGGAAATATTGTCATTAATGCTAATTGCTGTTCGTTATAATCTGGCAGATCAATGTTTTATGGCTATGGGCAAGCCAAATTTAATGACATTTTTGAATATTGCGAGAGCAATTTCTCTGTTTTTATTTCTTCCGATTGCCTTTAGAGAATATCAAATGACCGGAGCTTTATGGGCCATAGTAGCCAGTTATTTTATGAGTGTTCCTTTAACAATCTATTTTAAATACAAGCTTAATCTTATAAATTTGAGTAAAGAAATATACATCTTGCCTGCATTAATTTTGGGGGGATTAATGGGCGTGTTAATTACAAGCATTTTTCATATGGTCGCCTCAACTAGATAAATGGTAAAGGCGATCTTTCCCCGCCTATTTACACATAATCAGGACATCATTGAAATATGCAAAAATTAAAACTGGTTTTGCTCCCTGGCTTAAAAGCCAAAAAAAAGTCTGACAATCAGATTACCATTACTCAAAAATTTCTTGATGGCGTTAATGAGTTTCAAAAATATTGGGGAGGGGCAATAGAGGTTATTCTTGAGGAGGATTTATCAGCATCTGACAATTTGGATAACATTACGGTAAGTGATCATAAACTGCCATTCAAAATTTCCGTTCTAGGTTATGACACGACGGAATTTTTGCAGGCCCTTGATCAGCGAGTTGTCGTTCTAGCCTCAATTGATCATAGGCTAAATGAAATTAGCAACTATTGTCGACAGATGAATATCCTATGTATCTATACGTCCGAACTCACGCTCAAAACGAGATTCCAAATTATTAATTCTTCATTTAAAAATCATTTTCTTAAATTTAGAAAATATGTGTGGGAGATTATTCAGGAAGTAAAACAAATAAAAGCAATTCGTATTGCAGATGGAATTCAATGTAACGGGACGCCTACATTCAATTCATACCAAAAAATTAATGCAAATCCTTTACTCTTTTTTGATTCAAGAGTGACAGGTGAGATGCTAATTACTCATGTTGAGCTCCAAAATAGAACGCAAGTATGTTTATCCAAAGCCAAGTTGAGGCTTATGTTTTCTGGCCGTTTGCTGAAGATAAAAGGAACTGATCATTTGATCTTGACTGCGATAGAGTTGAAGAAAATGGGCGTGAGTTTTATATTAAATATTTGTGGGGATGGTGAACTTTTTAATAGCATGCAAGCCATGATAGAAAAAAATGATCTTACGAATTATGTAAGCATGAAAGGTGTAATGGAATTTAAGAGAGAATTAATGCCTTTTGTAAAACATCAAATTGACTTGTTTGTTTGTTGTCATACTCAAGGTGATCCAGCCTGCACTTATTTGGAAACTATGAGTTGCGGTGTACCCATCGTAGGGTATGCGAATGAGGCATTTACCGGTTTGATTGGAGTTGGTGGTGCTGGATGGGCCACTAAAATGAACAGGCCGGATCTATTGGCAATCAAGATTGCTGAGTTAGATTCCAGGCGCGAACTCTTGGTCGAAGGATCCGAGAAATCTTTAGCTTTTGCGTCCACGCACACTTTTGAAAAAACTTTTCAGAGCAGGATTTCGCATATCCGTGGCATAGTGGAAAGAGCGGGACTGTAAGTGAGTATAAATTCCCGTGCGTGGATTATCATTGTCAACTATCGGACAGCTGATTTGGTTGTGAACTGCTTACACTCTCTCGCTGACCAAATTGATTGCTTATCAGGCGGACGTGTTCTGGTGATGGATAATGCATCTGGTGATGATTCTGTAGTCACCCTCAAGGGCACTATTGAGCGCGAAGGCTGGCAAGAATGGGTAAGTGTGGTGCCTCTGGATCGTAATGGCGGCTTTGCTTTTGGCAATAATGCCGGTATTCGGATAGCGCTTGCATCCCCGCTGGATTGTGATTACCTTTTTCTGTTAAATCCAGACACGCTTGTTCGTCCCAAAGCCATCCAGGCTCTGATTAATTTTATGGGTATTCGTCCTGAGGTGGGGATTGCAGGTAGCCATCTGGAAAATGCTGATGGCGGTGAAGAATGTTCGGCACATAGATTCCACAGTCCTTTGAGTGAACTAACTGAAGGAGTACGTTTGAACGTGTTTAATCGGCTATTAAAAAATTATTTAGTTACTGAACCCATCAGAAAGGATGCACATCGCTGTGATTGGGTTTCCGGGGCCAGCATGATGATCCGGCGAGCGGTATTTGAAGATATAGGGCTGCTGGATGAAGACTATTTTCTTTATTTTGAAGAGCAGGATTTCTGCCGTAGAACAATTTTGGCAGGGTGGCAAATCTGGTATGTTCCTGATTCCAAAATTATGCATATAGAGGGCGCGGCGACGGGAATCCAGCAGGTAGTCAGGAGACGACCTGCTTATTGGTATAACTCGCGCAGACGTTACTTCACAAAATATTATGGTATTTCAGGCCTCATTTTAGCTGATCTGTTGTGGGTAATGGGCCGTCTGACTTATCTGGTCAGGCGCGGATTAGGGCTGGGTGCCCAAGGCAAAGGTAGTGACCCCAAATGGTTCATGCTGGATATATTGTGGGGTGACCTGCGCGCCGTTCTGAATGGTCAAGCCTGGCGAATTGCACGCAAAAGGGCATAAGTTGAAAACAGGCGTTGTTGTCATTGGCCGCAATGAAGGTGACCGATTGCGGCGTTGCCTGGAATCTGTCGGTCAGGATACCGGTAAAATCGTTTATGTAGACTCTGGCTCTACCGATGATTCGGTAAAAATGGCGCACAGTATGGGGGCAGAGGTGGTTTGTCTGGATATGAGCTCACCCTTTACTGCCGCCCGGGCACGTAATGCCGGTTTCAGCCGCTTGCGCCAATTATCGCCGGATCTGCTCTATGTGCAATTCGTGGATGGCGATTGTGAGTTGATTCCCGGATGGTTGGGCAAAGTAGTAAATTTTATGGACGCGCACTCTGAGGTGGCCATGGCATGCGGCAGGCTACGAGAGCGCTTCCCTGAGCAATCCATCTACAATTTATTATGTGATATGGAATGGAATACGCCAGTGGGTAATGCCAAGGCCTGTGGCGGAATTGCCTTAGCGCGAGTGAGCGCTTTCGAAGGCATGCACGGATATCGGGAAAATTTGATTGCAGGAGAGGAGCCGGAACTTTGTGTGCGGCTGCGCAGATCGGGATGGACTATCTGGCGGCTGGATGAAGAAATGGCTTGGCACGATGCACATTTGACAAGGTTTGGTCAGTGGTGGCGGCGTACAAAGCGCGGCGGATATGCTTACGCGGAAGGAGCTCATTTACACGGTTCTTCTCCAGAACGGCATTGGGTGAAGGAATCCCGGCGCGCATGGTTTTGGGGCTTATTGCTTCCGCTTCTGGGGTTATTTCTGACATGGATTTATTGGGCGTATGGTTTAATAGTACTCATGATTTATTTGTTGCAGATTTGCCGACTTGCTTTAAGAAATCAATCCCGACAAAAATCTTACCCATGGGCGACTGCATTTTTTTTAGTGTTAGGAAAGTTTCCAGAAATGCTAGGTCAATTGAAATTCCAATTTGAGCGACTGATGGGAAGACCCGGAAAATTGATTGAGTATAAATAAAACAGCCTTCAGTTTAAAAGTTATGCAGATATATATAGGCCCAAAAATTTCCCTCTCATTAAAATCGCCCCTTCTAATTGTGGATAACGAGCGAGATTAAATGCGCGTTGCTTATTTCATCAATCAATACCCCAAAGTTAGCCATAGCTTCATTCGTCGCGAAATTCTGGCGTTGGAAGAGCTTGGCCTGATCGTGCAACGGATTGCTTTACGCGGCTGGGATGGCGAACTGGTGGATGCAGATGACATTCGTGAACGGGAGCAAACGCAGTTTGTGTTGAAAGATGGAGTTTCCAATATTTTGCTGAGTATGATTAAAACAATGGCCTCCAGTCCTTGCCGTTTTTTCTCTGCATTCAAGCTGGCCTTAAAAATGGGTTGGCATGCGGAAAGGCCATTGCCTTTCCATTTGATTTACCTCGCTGAAGCCTGCCAGATAGTGCCGTGGATGAAGACTTTCGGTGCAAGTCATGTGCATGCACATTTTGGTTCCAATTCCGCAGAAGTGGTGATGCTGGCAAACGTTTTGGGCGGCCCGCCGTTCAGCTTTACAGTGCATGGCCCCGAAGAATTCGACAAGCCTGTTTTTTTAGGGCTACCTGAAAAAATAAAACGCTCAGCATTTGTTGTTGCAATCAGTTCTTTTGGCAGAAGCCAACTTTTTCGATGGGTGGCTCAAGACTACTGGTCAAAAGTTAAAGTGGTGCATTGCGGGTTGGAAAAATCCTTTTATGACATTTCGCCACAGCCAGTTACCGCAACTTTCCGCCTTGTTTGCGTAGGCAGGTTATGTGAACAAAAGGGACAATTGTTACTGCTGGAAGCGGCACATGGTTTAACTCGGAAAGGAATTCAATTTGAATTAGTGTTGGCAGGCGATGGTGAAATGCGGGCTGAAATTGAACGCCTGATTACTGCCTATGGCTTAATGGGAAAAGTGCGGATTACCGGATGGATTAGCGGCCAGCAAGTGCGCGAGGAAATACTCGGTGCGTGCGGCATGGTGTTGCCAAGCTTTGCCGAGGGGCTGCCGGTGGTAATTATGGAAGCAATGGCGCTTCGGCGGCCGGTGATAAGCACCTATGTGGCGGGTATCCCTGAGCTGGTGATACCCGGCATAAATGGTTGGTTGGTGCCCGCAGGCTCGGTAGGGGAATTGATGGAGGCGATGGAAGAGATGCTGGCAAAATCTAGCGAGCAATTAGCGGCTATGGGAGATGCTGCATACGCACGCGTGACTCAGCGGCATGACATCCATACAGAAGCAAAAAAACTGGCTGAATTGTTTCGAGGCGCAAGCTCGTGATAGTAATGGCGTTGAATGTTCTGCTCAGTGTAGCTGCGATTTTATTGCTGATCCCTGTGGTTGTGATATTTGTGCAGGTTATATTTGCGTATTTGCCCAAGCCCAGAAAAGAAATATCAAGAGAAGAAATATTAACGCCTGGAAAAACCAGAATTGCTGTTTTGATTCCCGCCCATAATGAAGCAGAAGGCATCGCTGCCACAATAATTTTGATCGTGCCGCAACTGAAACCGGGTGACCGCTTGATTGTCGTGGCGGATAACTGCAGCGATGATACCGCCAGAATTGCCATCGAAGCGGGAGCGGAAGCGATTGAACGGCATCATTTGAGTGAGCGCGGAAAAGGTTATGCGCTGGATTTCGGAATTCGTTTTATTGCGCAGGATCCGCCCGATGTAGTGGTGATTATTGATGCCGATTGCAGCATTCCAGGTCATACATTAAACAAGCTGGTGGAATATTCGTTGCAACATGACAGTCCCGTACAAAGCCTGTATTTGATGCTTGCACCTCAAGATGCCGGTCTTAAAATAAAAATCGCAGAATTTGCCTGGGTAGTTAAAAATTGGGTCAGGCCGCTCGGCTTTGCCAAGCTGGGGTTACCTTGTCAGTTAATGGGTACCGGCATGGCCTTTCCATGGAAAATAATTTCCGGCGCAGACTTAGCCAATGGCAATATCGTAGAAGATATGAAACTTGGGATCGATCTATGTAAATCCGGCAAGCCGCCCTTGTTTTATGCAGATACGTTAGTCACAAGCTACTTTCCGACTACCGCAGGTGCGCAATCCGGGCAACGCACCCGTTGGGAACATGGACATCTGGGGATGATTCTGACCGAGGCACCGCAGTTGTTTAAGCTAGCTATTTTCAGAGGAAGTAAAAGCCTGCTGGGGATGGCACTTGATTTATGTGTACCGCCACTTGCCTTGCTGGTGGCGATGTTGTCGGGATTGTTAATGCTGACAGGATTCGCTTACCTGGCAGGCTTATCTTCTGTACCACTGCTGATTGCGACAAGCGCGGTGGTGATGTTTGCAGTGGCAATTTTACTGGCGTGGTGGGGATGGGGCCGCCATATTATTTCTTTGCTTACATTTTTATTCATACCTGTTTATGTGGTTTTCAAAATTCCCTACTACGTGGGATTTTTATGGAAAAGACAAAAGAACTGGGTAAGAACTGACCGGAAATAATCCAGCGGGATTAAGGAGAAATTTTGCCAGACGATTTTGATCGGGAAGTTTATTGCCTGGGAGGTTTACCATTTGATGCTGTGTCTGAGGCACATGCGCTGTCTATTCTTAAAACTGCCGCCAGAAATAAAACCCACTGTTTTCTTTCCACCCCTAACCTGAATTTTTTAATTGCCGCGCGTAGTGATGCAGCGTTTCGTGACTCTGTTATTCATAGCGATCTGGTAGTGGCTGACGGCATGCCATTGGTGTGGATGGCTAAATTGCTGCGGACACCTATTTGCGTAAGGGTGGCAGGCTCCTCATTATTTGAGGCCTTGCGCGCGCAGGATGCGGCAAACCCAATGTCGGTATATTTTTTTGGCGGTCCGGATGGGGTGGCAGAAATAGCCGCACAAAAAATGAATCAGACCAAGGCAGGTATTATTTGTGTGGGTTACCAATCTCCCGGTTTTGTTTCTGTTGAGGAGATGAGTGGCGCGACCCGGATAGCTCAAATTAATGCCAGCAATGCAGATTTTCTGGTGGTTTCTTTAGGGGCAAAAAAAGGACAAGAGTGGATAGTTAAAAACCTGCACAGCCTTAATATCCCTATCATCAGTCATTTGGGTGCGGTTGTTAATTTCGAGGCGGACAAGCTTAAAAGAGCACCAATTTTTTGGCAGAATATCGGATTGGAATGGTTATGGCGGATTAAAGAAGAACCCGGCCTCTGGAGACGTTACTGGCATGATGGTTTGGGTTTGTTGGAACTGTTGGTCACCGATATTATTCCCTATACGGTTTGGTTAACGTTCCAGCAAAAGTACTTAAAAAACTTCCGAAATAATAATATTTATTTTGAGTGCGCAGGATCAACTTGCCGGCTGGTTATTTTGGGCGTGATGCTTGATCCGGTTTCACCTGAGATTCGTTCCATCATGAGACAAGTGAGCCTGAAAAATGCCGATGTAGAGCTTGATCTGACCAACGCGGAATATTTAAGCCCGGGGTTTTTAGGGTTATTACTATTGCTTAAAAAGCGTCTTGATAAACAGACGGTGAAATTAAAAATAGTCGGTGCCCAACCCAAAATGAAAAGATTGTTGAAATGGAATGGGCTGGTTTCCTGGGCGGAATAAGTGATTAGAGTCTTCTAAGCTTCTTCCAATAACTCGACTACCACCGGCGTATGGTCAGAAGGACGCTCCAATTTACGCGGGGCTTTATCAATCACGCAGCTTTTGCATAGCGGGACGAGTGCTTTACTGATCAGAATATGGTCGATACGCAAACCGTGGTTACGACGAAACCCCATCATGCGATAGTCCCACCATGAATAGGATTTCTCGTCCTGTTCGAATAGGCGGAAACTGTCGTGCAAGCCGTATTCGATCATGTTTTTGAAATGTTGCCGCTCCCGCTCGCTGACCAGTACATTGCCTTGCCACGCGACTGGATCATGTACATCGCGATCTTCCGGTGCAATGTTGTAATCGCCCAACACCACCAATTTCGGATAGCGCGTCAGTTCCTGTTGCAACCAGTTATGGAGCGCAGTAAGCCAGGTAAGTTTGTAATGATACTTATCTGAATCTACGCTCTGTCCATTGGGGACATACACGCATACCACACGAATAGAATTGATCGTGGCGGCAATAACGCGCTTTTGGGTGTCTGCAAAATCCGGAATGCCAAGCTGTAAATCGCTGGCTAATTCACGGCTCAAGATCGCTACACCGTTATAGGTCGTCTGTCCGCTGAACAGGCTGTGGTATCCCGCGGCGTGCAACGCAGCGTGCGGAAAATCCTCATCTTGTTGCTTGGTTTCCTGCAAACACAACACGTCAACCGGGTTGGCGGCCAGCCAATCCAGAACATGCGGGAGACGCACTTTCAGGGAATTAACATTCCAGGTTGCCAGTTTCATTGCGCAGATGGTTTGGACAGAATGCCTTTACCTCCCGCAGACTCTCCCTCAGCGTTTGGCATGGAGGGCAATGGTGCAATGGGGTTGAGGCGTTGGCGATAGCTTGTTGTCCTGGGATAGCCGACGATATCGAGTTCGCTATTCCAGCGCGAATCCAGAAAACCTTTTAAAAAATTCCTCCCGACTTCCAGCACCGGCCCCTCGCCATTGATGCCGGAAAGCTGCTTGAAATTTTCAATATCCTGAGGGGTTTTAAGCACTTTTTCGCTGAATGGTACGCCGCGCTTTTTCAATAAGTTGCGTGCTTGGTCGCACATGTCGCCGCAGCCTTCGCCCGTATATAAGGTTACCGGGAAATTTTGTTGTGCACGGCGCGTTTCATAAGGTAAATCATCGCTTGGTGTAACTGTTCCCGAAAATTTTCGGGCATCCATTTTTTCCGCATCGGGGGAAGGGACATCGCTGTAATGGACAGCCCCAGATGAGTCCACCCAACGGTAAAGTCCGGCTGCCTGCAAGTTTAGTGAGATGCTGGATAAACAAGCCAATAACAAAATGATGATCTTCATTTTTAGTTCCTTAGGCATTTTTGGTTTCTAATTCATTCTTAGGCATTTCGCTCCATCAGGAAGTTTCGAGTAGCCCGTTATGCCGCAACAACGCGTCTATGCTAGGTTCGCGACCTCTAAAGGCGATAAAGGATTGCATCGCGCCACGGCTGCCACCCATCGCCAATATTTCACTGCGAAAACGGGCGCCTACATCGGGATTCAGTACGCCCTTTTCCTCAAACAAACTGTAGGCATCGGCAGACAGTACTTCCGCCCACTTATAACTGTAATATCCGGCTGCATAGCCACCGGAAAATATATGCGAAAAGCTGTGCGGAAAGCGGTGGAATGCGGGCGGGATCAGTACCGCCACCTCTGCACGTACCTCATCCAGCAATTGCAGAATACTTCTGCCACCACCCGCCTCGAAGCTGCTGTGCATCAACATATCAAACAGTGAGAATTCAATCTGCCGCAGGCTCTGTAAGCCGCTCTGGAAATTTTTCGCCGCTAGCATCTTGTCGAATAGCATGTGCGGTAAGGATTCGCCACTATCGATATGGCGCGTCATGCCGCGCACTACATCCCACTCCCAGCAGAAATTTTCCATGAACTGACTGGGCAATTCCACCGCGTCCCATTCCACACCATTAATGCCGGACACCCCCAAGTCTTCCACTTGGGTGAGCAGATGATGCAAGCCGTGGCCGAATTCGTGAAACAGCGTGATTACTTCATCGTGGGTGAATACCGCCGGCTTGCCGCCGACTGGTGCGGAAAAGTTGCAGTTCAAATAAGCAACCGGCGTTTGGATAGCGGAAGCCAAACGACGGCGCGTGATCACGTCGTCCATCCACGCACCACCACGCTTGCTATTACGTGCATACAGGTCGAGATAAAATTGTCCGACCAGTTGTCCCAAGGCATCGTGGATATCGAAGAAGCGCACCTCCTCATGCCACACCGCAGCGGTCGATAGGGTGATCTTTAAACCGTATAACGTTTCGACCAGTTTGAACATGCCGGGCAACACCGCATCTTCGGGAAAATATTGTTTTACTTCCTGTTCGGAAAATGCATAGCGTTGCTCACGCAATTTTTCGCTGGCATAGGCGACATCCCAGGATTGCAATTCTGCAATCCCGAGTTTGGTAGACGCGAATTCGCGCAGCTCAGCCAAATCTTTTTCTGCAAAAGGTCGCGCCCGTTGCGCTAGCTCTCGCATAAACTGCACCACCTGTTGCGGCGAATTGGCCATCTTGCTCGCCAGCGACAATTCGCCATAGTTGGCGAAGCCTAGCAGCTGCGCTTCTTCGCTGCGCAGCTTAACAATCTCTTCCATTAACGCCGTGTTATCGAACTCCGGCTTGCCAAACTCGCTGGCGCGCGTGCCATAAGCTCGATACATTTTTTCACGCAACTCACGGTTGTCGGCATATTGCATGATCGGCATATAGGACGGTGCTTTTAAAGTAAATAACCAGCTTGGCCTTTTTTTCCGTTCCCCCACCCCAACCCTCCCCCGGTGAGAGAGGGGGCTATCGTCAGACTCTTCCTTTATTTTTTCTGCGGCCTCTTGCGCTGTTTGCAACACATCATCCGGCAGGCCGCTTAATTCATTTTTATTTTCAATGAGCAGCGTATAGTCGTTAGTGGCATCGAGCAGGTTATCCGAAAAGCGCGACGATAATTCCGATAAACGTTCCTGTATCTGGAGATAGCGCGCCTTTTGCTCGTCCGGCAGTTCCGCCCCGCCGAGGCGAAAATCGCGCAGCTCGTTTTCGATGATTTTCTTGCGCGCGGCGCTCAGATTGACGAATTCTGGGCTATTGCGCAATGTCTTGAACTTATCGAACAGTGCGAGGTTCTGCCCCAGCTCGGCATAATATTGAGTGATCTTGGGCAACGTGGCGTTGTATACCTCGCGCAATTCAGGGCTATTCATCACTGCGTTTAAATGCCCGACCGGCCCCCATGCACGCGACACCCGCTCGTTGGCATCTTCCATCGGGGCTACGAAATTCTGCCAAGTAGGGGGCGTGCTATCTTTTAACAGACACGTAATCAATGCACGATTTTCTGCCAGCAGTTGCTCGATTGCAGGAGCGACATGCTCCGGTTTGATTTCCGTGAAACGGGGTAAGCCGGTGAAATCTAGTAATGGATTCATAATTTATTTGAGATTATCAAAATGAGATGACCCTTACACTTTGCAAAGGTTCTCCTGAAAAATTCATACGCAGGAATGCGCGGCTAGGTTTGATAAACCAGTTTGCCGGCTATCAGGGTATAGCGCACCTTGCCTTGCACTTCGAGGCCATTGAAGGGCGTGTTTTTACCTTGGCTTTTCAGCGCACCGGGTTCCACCTTCCAGTAGGTATCCGGATTGA
>JANYHX010000162.1 GCA_025362155.1 Gallionella sp.
TGAAAAAAATTAGTTGCGAACGATATATTGAATATCACGGTATCGTCAATTGCTGTTTTGCATGCGCAGATATTGTGCATGCAAAACCTTAACCTGTGATGCCAGGCTATCTAGGCCAGTCTCATTGTGGATGACATCGTCGGCAAGTTGTAGCCGTTCCGCGCGGGATGTTTGCTGGGCGACGATGCTGCGGACTTCAGTTTCGCTCATGCGGCTGCGAGCAATGACGCGCGCGACTTGGGTATTTTCATCGCAATCTACCACCAGTACGCGTTGTGCCAATTGCTGGAACGGGCTTTCCGGTAATAACGGTACAACCATGATGATGTAGGGTTTAGTTTTCAATTGTTGCAATTGCGTCTTGGCTTGCTCAAGTATCAGGGGATGAAGGATGCGTTCCAATTGTTGTTTGGCGGCAACATCCGAAAATATCAGACCGCGCATTTTTGTTCTATCCAATGCGCCTGCATCGGTAATGTATTCGTTGCCGAAAGCTGCGCGAATCGCGGTGATGGCTTTGCCGTTGGCCCGAGTCAGATGATGAGCGATGACATCGGTATCTATGAGCCCAGCGCCTTGTTGTACGAACAGTTCGGCAACCGTGCTTTTGCCGCTACCGATCCCGCCGGTGAGCCCGACTATGAGACTCATTGAACGGCTAATAACCGCAGATATGACTGCGTCAGCGTCTGTCCCCAAAACAGTGCGATCAACCCGCCGCCCGCCAAATAAGGGCCAAACGGGATGGGGATGTTGCGGCCATGCTTGAGCGCCACGATCAAAGTGATGCCGACTACTGCGCCCACCAGTGAGGAAAGCAGGATAATCAGTGGCAACATTTGCCAGCCCAGCCACGCACCCAAGGCTGCCAGCAATTTGAAATCGCCATAACCCATGCCTTCTTTGCCGGTGAGGAGCTTGAACAGCCAGTACACGCACCAGAGCGCGAGATAGCCGACTACCGCGCCCACCACTGCGCTGGGTAAATTGGTAAAGACGCCGAACAGGTTGAACAGCAAACCTGTCCAGAGCAGCGGCAGCGTGATGTCGTCCGGCAGCAACTGCGTGTCAAAGTCGATTGCGGTCAGCGCGAGCAATGCCCAGATGAGCAGCAAGGCGCCCACTGCAGCCAGCCCAAAGCCAAAGTGCCAGGCCGCAAATGCGCACAGGATGCCGCTAATTGCTTCGATGATGGGATAGCGCGGCGAAATCCTCGCACTACAGCCCTTGCACTTGCCGCGCAAGAGCAGATAACTGACGAGTGGGATGTTTTCCCATGCGCTGATGGCGTGATTGCAATGCGGGCAGGCGGAACGGGGAGTAATGAGGTTGTAAGGTGGTGTGGAGATGGGCTCCTCAGCGCGCAACTCAGCACACTGTTGCGCCCACGCCAGTTCCATCATTTTCGGCAAGCGATGTATCACCACATTGAGAAAACTGCCTACCATGAGTCCGAGGATCAGGCACGCCACGACAAATGCGCCGGGAACCGTGTGTAGTAGCTCCAGCAAACTCATGGGAGCGCAATAACATCTAAGGACTGAGAGCCGGAAAAGCTGGTAGTAATTGTTACCTTATAGCTTGCGTCTCGTATCCGTTTTCTCATTAAATGACTTCGCCCATCTTGAAAATCGGCAGATACATCGCGATTACCATACCGCCGATCAATGTTCCCAGCACCACCATAATGACTGGCTCCATCAGGCTGGAGATGGCCGCTACCGCATCATCTACTTCGGCTTCATAGAAGTCGGCCACCTTGCTGAGCATGGCGTCCAGTGAGCCAGCCTCTTCACCAATGGCACACATTTGCAACACCATGCTGGGGAATATCTCGGTGTTCTGCATGGCGGCGGTCAAGCTGCTACCAGTGCTGACTTCGCGTTGGATGACTTTAGTGGCGTTGAAATAGACTGCATTGCCCGCTGCACCCGCAACCGAATCGAGCGATTCGACCAAGGGTACACCGGCGGCGAACATGGTGGCCAGTGTACGGGTCCAACGAGCAATAGTGGCTTTGCGAATTAGTGGGCCAAAAACGGGCAATTTAAGCAGCAAGCTATCCATGGTGTCCTGCATTTTTTTATTGCGCTTCCAGAAATAGAAGAAGGCATAAAGACCTCCCCCGATACCGCCAAAAATCAGATACCAATAGTTTACGAAGATATCGGAGATGTTCATAAGAACCAATGTGGGTGTCGGCAATTTTGCTCCGAAACCTTCAAATAATTCTTTGAAAGCAGGGATCACAAAAATCATGATCACGGCAGTGATCAAGAACGCTACGACAATAATGGAAATCGGGTAGAACAACGCCGACTTGATCTTGCTTTTGAGCGCTTGAGTTTTTTCCATGTAGGTTGCCAGACGTTCCAGCAGCGCATCCAAAATACCTGCCGCCTCACCCGCGCCGATCAGGTTGCAATACAACGCGTCGAAATACAATGGAAATTTCAGGAAGGCCTGCTGCAAGCTGCTACCCGTTTCCACATCAGTTTTGATGTTCAGCAGCAGTCGTGCCACGGAGGGATTGTTATGCCCCTTGCCCACGATGTCGAAAGCTTGCAACAAGGGTACACC
>JANYHX010000166.1 GCA_025362155.1 Gallionella sp.
AGAATACGAACGGGCTATTGAGGCAGTATTTCCCCAAGGGAATAGACCTTTCTCCTTACTTGCAAGCCAAACTAAATGCAGTAGCGCGGAAATTAAATACCCGACCCAGGAAGACACTAGACTATGAAACACCCGCTGAACGATTTGCCCAATCTGTTGCATTGACCGGTTGAATCCGCACCGAGGTGCTGACCTTCATGGCAATTCACCTGACGGAGCCTCTCAGTGTAGTTAGCGGAACTTTGCGAAATTCCGGTATATTCAACAAATTAAGATGATTGTATGTCGTATACGGGACAGCCTTTTTGTCGATATCAATCCCAACACTTTAAGTGAGCGGTTAGTGTAAATAAAATCACTACAACTTATCCAGCCCCAACCGCTTCCACCCCGCATGTCCCAGTTTTTTCATCGTCTCGACATTATTATCGACAATCTGATCTGCGTCCGGAAAGGCCTCCACAGCGCGACCCACGCTTGCTTCGCGCAACAGGTGTAGCGTGGGGTAGGGGGAGCGATTAGTGTAATTCTCAATGTCGTCCGGTGCGGTGCCCGCAAACTGATATTGCGGATGCAGGCTGGCCACCTGGAATTCATTATTAAACTCCGGCTCCGCCACGGCGATATCAACTGTATCCAAAAAATCATTGAAGTCGAGAAAATCGCTGAGCACATAAGGATGGATCAGCAGCGTGGTGTCGATCTTGTCAGGATTGGCATCTTGCAGGGTGCGTAACTCGCTTAGCAGATCTTCCAGCAACGCCTCCGGCGTCGTCGCTGGACTGACCACATAACGTATCTGCTTTTTGACATGCACCGCCTTGGCGAAGGGACACAGGTTGAGTCCGATAACGGCTTTTTCCAGCCAGAATTGCGTGGCGGCGATGATGGTTGCTGCGTCGGACGGCACTCAGTTTTCTCCTGGGTAAGCCACAATAAAGGCGTGTTGCATCAGAGTTTATAATTCTATCACTTGGCATTCGTCGCCCTAAAGCCGCTTCTTGCCTCATAAGAAAATGGCTAGCCATTCTTTGAGTTTTTCAGAGCTCTCCTCAAATTTGTACGGAAGCGCACAGAGCGTTAGGGGGAAGTAGGATACTTTTAATCAACCACTAAGATGTAGGCAAAACCGCATTTGGTTTATGTATCCCAGCACAGGATCAGACGGTTGCTTACCATTTTTTGGATCAGATAAGTGAGGAGATGCAAATGAGTAAATCCGAAAGCGTTACTAATCCAATGAAATGGTTCTTGGTATTATTACTGGTCGCTTTGGCGGCGGCATGTGGAGGAAATGGGTCAAGCACTTCCGGGAGTGCCACTACTGCAAAGAATAGCAGTAAAGGCGTCATTACTGGCTTCGGCAGTGTTTTTGTTAATGGGGTTGAATTTAATACTGCCAGAACTTCAGTAACGATAAATGGTGTTTCTGGTAAGGAATCGGAATTAAAGGTGGGTATGGTCGTCAAGGTTGATGGCACAATTAATGGTGATGGCCGCTCGGGAAATGCGACCAGCATCAATTTTTCAGCGGAGGCCGAAGGGCCTATCAGTGACATAAATCTAGCGACGAACACGCTGACCGTGTTAGGGCAAACAGTCAGCATCGATGGCAATACAATATTTGAAGGAGCCACAGGGCCCTCTGATCCCACGCTGGTAATCGGCGATTACATTGAGGTCAGCGGCTTCCGTAATGCTTCGGGAATAGTCGCGTCGCGGATAGAGAAAAAAACTGTCGGTAGCAGTCACCACAGTATCCAGATCAAAGGCATCATTAGCAATCTTGATGCAGCCGCGCATACCTTTACCCTGGGTACCTTGACTGTGGATTATGGCAGCCTGAATCCTTTCCCGGCTCTGAGTAATGGCTTGTGGGTTGAAGTGAAGGCCAATGCGACGCCCGATCCCACAACGAATATATTGAAGGCGACCAAAATTGAAATCGAGGACACCGCAAGCACTGAAGGTAATCAAGCGGAAGTCGAAGGGTATATTTCGGGCTTTACAGATGCAGCTAGTGATTTCAACGTGGCGGGTCAGGCAGTGCATGTTGCTCCAGACACCGTTTATGAGAGCGGTGCGGAAAGTGATTTGAAGGACGGGATCAAAATAGAAGCCGAGGGCGTGGTGACAAATGGCGTATTGTTGGCAAGCAAGGTTACGGTTAAGCAAACAAGAGCGACCAAGCCCCATATAATCGTCGAAGCGTCGGTAGAAACTATTGATGCCAATTCCATAACAGTGTTAGGACAGAATTTCATCTTCAGCAAGCGTACCCAAATGGAAGATAAAACCGGGGTACAGCCAAAATTAAATATAACTAATATTTCCAGTACGATCACGGTGGGTGATCATGTTAGCGTTCGCGGGTTTAAAAACAGTGCAGGCGAGTTGATTGCAACCCGAATTGAACGCAATGCCAATACTAAAGTGGTAGTGCAAGGTCCTGTGGAAGCTATTTCTTCACCGACCCTGACGATTTTGGGGCTTAACGTCACAACTGGGTCTAATACAAAATTTAAAACGGGAGAGGGCAGGATAAGCGATGCCGCCAGATTCTTTGCTCAAGTCAAGACGGGCATGATAGTCAAGGTTAATGGAACGAAGTCTGATACCGGTATTGGTGCGACTGAAATCGAAATCGAAAATGAAAGCGATTAGCGTACGACACTTATGCTCTGCGGCACAAACTGATTGATTGCCTGCGCTTCGAGCTTGGTGGTACAAGCATTGTTAATCAAGGTTTTAGAGTCGGCTGGTATTAACCCAGCAAACTTGCCAGCGACAGCAGTAACAACAAAACCAACCAGAACACCACCGAGCGCCACACCAAGCCAATAGTGCTTTGCAGGCAATGGGCATCGGCATCATCACCCATACCCAGTTCAGGCCTGTCATCCAGCGTACCCCCATCTGGTAGCGGCATGCCCAGGCGCACGCCCAATGCGCCCGCACCGCTGGCCAATAATATGCCCGCTTCGCTGTCCGGCCAATTTTCCGACTGGGTGCGCCAGCAATAAACGGTGTCTTCGAAATCGCCGACGATGGCAAAGGTCATCGCCGTCAAACGAATCGGTAACCATTCCAATACATAGAATGCCTGTCGCGCGAACCCGCCGAATTCACCCAATTCCGCTTTGTTCTCGCCACTCCAATGTACCCGCAGGAATTGTGCTAAGCGATATAACAACGCGCCCGCCGCGCCGCCCAAGCCCAGTGCGCTGAACAACACAAACCACACGATCACGCCGAACACATTGCGATGTGATGCAATCAGCGCCTGTTCGATGGTGACGCGCGCGATTTCTTCGGCATTGAACTCATGCGAGCGTCTGCCGCGCCACTGGGATAACAGGACACGCGCTTCGTCCAATTTGCCTGTGCGCAACGCCAGATGTATATCGGTGAAAAAATGGCTGGATTGGCGAAAGCCCATGGTGAGATATAACACCAGCACATTGAATGTCCAAGCAAGAAGCGGATGCAGGTAATGCAACAGTTGGTAGGACGCCACGACTCCGACTACCAGCGGCAACGCCGCCAGCAGCCAGGCAATTTTGCCGTGTTTGCGTTGTCCGGTATTGAAGTGCCGTTGAAAAAAATAGGCGTAATTGGACAACCAGCCATGCAGGTATTTACGCGAAGAGAGCGGGTAAGCCTGCTCCAGCAATAGCGCGGCAATCAAGGCAAACAAGCTCATAGCATTTCAATGGAGGAGGAAGGAATGAGCGCGGTAATTTTGCTCTGCGTATGAGCTTTTATAGATTCTCAAGTTTTAATTGTATGCCAAGAACCCAGAAGAAGAGTATACAAATTGGTCGGAAGAGCATACAGATTGGGCTACTGATATGGACCCAGAATCCATATGCAAACTCTATTCCCGCTCCGGCTATCTGAATATAAGTATGACGTTACACAAATAATCCGATAGAATCAAACTCACTATTATCGGAATAAAAAACCGCTGTGAAAATCGTAACTTCCTTGCCACCATGCCGGAATGTCAGGCAACTCATCATTCGTTTCCTGTGCTTAAATATCATCGCCCTGGCTTTGCTTGGCTGCAAAACAGCCTTGATTGATGTAGACCTCGCAAAGAGTGGCTCCCCTCCCATAGGCAAAGCATCCATTTTTGTTATTCGTCCCAGCTACCTTTCCTATGCCGCAAGAGACCTCACCATTACCGTCAATAAAACAGAAATAGCTGACCTGGTTAATTCGAGTTACACGTCATTTTCAATGCCAGAAGGAAAATTGAAACTATCCAGCGAAGGCAGCTTTTTTTCATGGCCCCGCCGGGAAGTCACTATAGATGTCGAAGCAGGACGAACCTATTACCTGGAATGGCATGCCAAGGAAACGGCCTCATCGGCGTTGATGATGTATTTGTTCCCGGACATGGATATGGAAGCCTTGCACTGGGAAGTAATCAACAAGGAAAGCGCTCAACCCCTGCTTAAGGGCATACACTTTGTCAGCCCGGAAATTCCGGAAATATCCAAATGATATGGCCGATGATCAGCTGGAGGGTATTTTAAACAAAGCTTCAGCGCAATTCATAGGCTAACGCTGGTCTTACTGTGTCACAAAGCGCTCAAGGGATGCAGTGCAAGGCAAAATTGGGCGAAAAAGCGGAGTTTGCAAATGGTTTGTCGCTATGCGCCCCCGATTTTGAGCCAGATTTTAACGCCGCAATGCGCCCTTCAGGGCTTTGTGACACAGCAAGACTAGGCAATCATTCCCGCCGCAACCGTATTGTTTGTCGCTTCATCAATCACAATAAAACTTCCGGTAGCGCGGTCGATGGCATAGCTGTCGAACACCAGCGGCTGTTGCACCTTCATCGCTACGCGTGCGATGTCGTTCATATTAAGTTTTTCGACGCTGTGATGTTCCAGCGTATTCACGTCCACGCGGTACTCGAGGCGCGAGAACAGGCTTTTCACTGTGCGCGTGGTATGTTTAACCAGGTATTTGCGATTTTTGTCGAGCGGCGCTTCGGACAGCCAGCACAGCATCGCTTCGAATTCTTTTGCCACTTGCGGTAGTACGTTGCTGCTCACGAACATGTCACCGCGTGAAATATCGATCTCATCCTCCAGTGTCAGTGCAACGGATTGGGGCGCGTAAGCGCGTTGCAGCTTGCCGTCATAAGTGACGATTTCTTTCACCTTGCTGCTACGTCCCGAGGGCAGTACGGTGATCTCGTCACCGACGGCGACCTCGCCCGCTTCGATACGCCCCATGAAACCCCTGAAATCGTGATATTCCTCAGTTTGCGGACGGCATACCCATTGCACCGGATAACGAAAACTGGTGGTATTGACATCGTGATCGATTGCGACGCTTTCCAGTTTTTCCATCAGCGTAGGACCCTGATACCATTTCAACTGCTCGCCACGTTCCACTACCATGTCTCCGACCAGTGCGGACAGTGGGATGCAGGTAATGTCGTGTAAATTGAGTTGCGCGGCGAAGGCGCGATACTCGGCGCAAATTTCGTTAAAGCGCGCTTCGGAATAATCCACCATATCCATTTTGTTCACTGCCAACACAATGTGCGGCACGCCCACCAGGCTGGCCAGATAAGTATGGCGGCGTGTTTGTACCAGCACCCCTTTGCGCGCATCAATCAGGATGACAACCAGATTGGCGGTACTTGCCGCCGTAACCATATTGCGCGTGTATTGCTCATGACCTGGGGTGTCGCCGATAATGAACTTGCGTTTGGGTGTGGCAAAGTATCGGTAGGCCACGTCGATGGTGATGCCCTGTTCGCGCTCGGCTTGCAAGCCGTCGGTAAGCAGCGAAAGATCTACAGCGGCCATGCCGCGCTTCTCGCTGGCTTTTGAAATGGCTGAAAGCTGATCCTCGAAGATGGACTTGGAGTCGTGTAGCAGCCGACCGATCAAGGTGCTCTTGCCGTCATCGACACTGCCGGCGGTGATGAAACGGAGTAGTTGTGTGGTGTTGCTCATAATAACCTCTGAAAATCTGTGAATAGTGAAATGTGACTCGCCGCTGCGCGGCATTAAGTGAAACGTGAATCGGAGTGGCGGTTTTGCCTTTCACGTTTCACCTAGAAATACCCTTCCTTCTTGCGCAACTCCATCGAAGCATCCGAAGTCTGGTCGTCCATGCGCGTGGCACCGCGTTCGGTGATGCGGGTCGTCGAAGTCTCCTCAATGATCTCTTGCACATTACGCGCTGTGGATTCCACTGGCGCGGTGCAGGTCATGTCGCCTACAGTACGAAAACGCACTGACATCACTTCCACTTTTTCGCGCGGTTTGGGCTGCACCAGATGTGAAACGGGAATCACTGAATTGCCACGGCGTATCACTTCGCGCTCATGTGCGTAGTAAATGCTGGGGATATGCAATTTCTCGCGGCCTATGTATTGCCAGATATCCATTTCGGTCCAGTTGCTGATTGGAAACACGCGAATGTTTTCGCCATTATGAACGCGGGTGTTGTAGAGGTCCCACAGTTCGGGACGCTGGCTCTTTGGATCCCACTGGCCGAACTCGTCGCGGAACGAAAAGATGCGTTCCTTGGCGCGCGCCTTTTCTTCGTCACGGCGCGCACCGCCCATGCAGGCATCAAAACCGAATTCTGCGATAGTCTCCAGCAGGGTCACGGATTGATAAGGATTACGCGGTTTATCCAGGTCTTTGATGATGATAGTGCCACGTTTGATCGAATCTTCCAGCGAGCGCACGATCAGCCGTTCACCCAGGTCCGCGGCCAGTTTGTCGCGCGTCGCGATCACTTCCGGAAAATTGTGCTCGGTATCAATATGCACCAGTGGAAACGGAAACTTTGCCGGACGGAACGCCTTCTCGGCCAGACGCAGCATCACGATGGAATCCTTGCCGCCGGAAAACAGCAGCGCAGGATTTTTACACTCCGCCGCGACCTCGCGCATGATGTGGATGGATTCGCTTTCCAGCGCATCCAGATGGGTAAAGGTGTGGCTGCTCATTTACTTTTCTTTCTCTATAACAAAACCATCATGTAGGGTGCGCATAGCGCGCCTACAAACTAGGGATACGCCTAAAAACCAAACCCCCTCAGTCCCCCTTGTTGTCAGGGAGAAGCAAAAACCAGTTCTTCCTCTGACCCAGCTCCTCCCCTGACAAGGGGAGGTTGGGAGAGGTTTGGGGATAAGGGTTACACTTGCCGGATCGGGATACTAGCTACGTGTAGCCCGCATTCCTTGTTCTCTGGGTTCTCCCACCACCACCTGCCGGAGCGTATATCCTCGCCTGGCGTGACCGCGCGCGTGCAGGGGGCGCAGCCTATGCTGGGATAAAACTGGTCGTGCAGTTTATTGTAGGGGACATTATTTTGCTTGATGTATTCCCACACATCGGCGTTAGTCCAATCCAGCAGCGGGTTGAACTTCTGCAAATCATGATCCGCGTCATAAGATGAAACTTCCAGGCCTATGCGCGTGACCGCCTGATCGCGACGCATTCCGGTAATCCACGCGCGCTTCCCAGCCAAAGCACGCTTCAATGGTTCGACCTTGCGTATATGGCAGCAGCCCTTGCGATTGTCTACGCTGTCATAAAAGCCATTCACACCGTTCCTTGCGACATAGGCTTCAATTTGTTTGGCATCAGGGAAATAAATTTTTAGCGGCACACCATAACGTTTGCCTACTTCCTGCATCAGGTCATAAGTTTGTTGCGGCAAGCGCCCCGTATCCAGGCTGAACATTTCAATGCCGGATTGATGCTGGGCGATCAAGTCGGTCAGCACCATATCTTCTGCGCCCAGACTGTTGGCAAAAGTCACCGGTGAAAAATCAGCTACGGCTTGCGCCAATACTTTTTTAACCTGTTCGATTTTTTGTTGCAACGCACTCATGGTCCGCTTCCACGTTGCACGCGTCGAAACAGCGGCAATGCTTCATCTGCCGAGGCTTGGTAGGACAATGAAAAATCGCTCAAACCCTTCAGCGCGTCGTGTATGTCTTTATCTGGCCTGGGTGCAAACGCATTGAAACCGACACGCTGCATGTAAAACAACTGGTCGCGCAGCACATCACCGATGGCACGCAATTCGCCGTGATAGCCGAATCGGGCGCGCAAACGGTAGGCGATGGAATAGCCGCGCCCATCGGCGAACTTCGGGAAATCAACGGCAATCAAGGAAAGTGCCTCCAGATCATTTTGCAAATCTTCTGCTCGTTGATCGCTGGCTAACCATACGCCCAAATCTGTCCGCCGCTGCAAGGTATCGCGTTGTGCCTGCCACACTTTTAGTGGCACGATAACCTTGCCGGAGGGAATAGCAACATTTTCCGGCGTGTCGCTTTCACTCAGGCGCAGCACGATCCAGTCGTCTTCCATCACTGTTTTATTTTTGATGATCATCATGGGCTGCCAATTTTAAAACCGGGGGGAATATAAGGGTGTGTCATAAGGCGTGCCTGCCGTTAGCAACGCATAATCGGCACTGGCCAATTTTTCATCTTCCTCTACTGGTGTCGCGTACACATATTCTTTGAATGGGTCATGGCCGATACGGCGCACGGTGTCGATGAAACGCTCGTCTTCAAAACGCTCACGCACATACACCTGCAACAAACGAGCGACCACCTCGGGGATTTGCGCAAAGGTGAAGGCGCGCCCGATGACCTTGCCGATCGAAGTTTCATTGCCCTGCGCGCCGCCAATCGACACCTGGTTCCATTCAGTGCCATCTTTATCCACGCCGAGAATGCCGATATGCCCGACATGATGATGGCCGCAGGCATTCATGCAGCCGGACATGTTTAATTCGATCTCGCCGATATCATGTTGAAAGTCGATATTATCAAAACGCTCGGCGATCGCCTTGGCTAGGGGGATAGAACGCGCATTCGCCAAGGAGCAAAAATCACCGCCCGGACAGCAGATGATGTCGGTCAACAGCCCGATGTTGGGCGTCGCCATGCCCAATGTTTTAGCGGCCTGCCACAGCGCGATGAGATCAGATTGTTTGACATCCGCCAACACCAGATTTTGCATGTGGGTAATGCGCAATTCGCCGAAGCTGAATCGTTCCGCCAGTTCCGCTGCCGCATCCATTTGCTCTGCAGTCGCATCTCCGGGTGCGGTACCGGTTTTTTTGAGTGACAACATTACCGCTGCGTAACCCGACACTTTGTGTGGTTTGACGTTGCGTTTGCACCAATTGGCGAACGCCTTGTTTTCGGCTTGTAGTTCGGAAACTGCCGCATCGTAGAGTGGCAATGTTTCGTAAGCAGGTGCGGTAAAACATGCCGCGACACGATTGAGCTCTGCAAGCGTGATCGTGCAGGGGCCATCTTTGGTGAACTGCCAATCGGCCTCGACCTGACGTTTGAATTCTTCTATGCCTAGTGCTTTGACCAGTATCTTGATGCGCGCTTTGTAGATGTTGTCGCGCCGACCATATTCGTTGTACACGCGCACGATGGATTCCAGATAGGTGATGGCATGTTGCCACGGCACGAAGTCGCATATTTCCGAGCCTACGATAGGCGTGCGTCCCAGGCCACCGCCCACCAGCACGCGGAAGCCAATTTCGCCCTGCGCGTTTTTTACCGCTGCCATGCCGATGTCATGCACCGCAATCGCGGCACGGTCTTCGGTGGCTCCGGTAATGGCAATCTTGAATTTGCGCGGCAGGTAGGCAAACTCGGGATGGAAGGTGCTCCACTGGCGCAGTATCTCGGCGTAAGGTCGCGGATCGACGATTTCATCACGTGCCACGCCTGCGAATTCATCGCTGGTGATATTGCGTATGCAATTGCCCGAAGTTTGATTGCCATGCATTTCGACGCTGGCCAAGTCCGCCATCAAATCAGGCACCTCTTCCAGCTTGATCCAGTTGTATTGAATGTTCTGACGCGTGGTGAAATGCCCGTAGTCTCTATCGTATTTGCGCGCGATATGCGCGAACATGCGCATTTGCGCGGCACTCACCAAACCATAAGGCACGGCGATGCGCAGCATGTAAGCATGTATCTGCATATACAAACCATTCTGCAAACGCAGGATGCGGAATTCATCTTCGCTCAACTCACCCGACAAGCGGCGGCGCACCTGGTCGCGGAACTGCGCGACGCGTTCGCCTACAATCTGGTGGTCATATTTATCATAGCGATACATTGGATACTCCTTGAGCGGAACTCTTCAGAAACTTTCGGTTTCGGAAATATGAATGTCGTCGGCTTCATCCGCAGAATAACGCTTGGACACGGGCAGCAACAGTGCGGCGGCGAGCGGAAACTTTGCGCCATACTGCAGGATGTGCTCCACATCCGCATCCTCGTCATGGCGCAGCGCAGCGCCTATATAAGCATACTCGCTGGTTTGACCGATCACCACGCCGATACGTCCGCCGCAGCCGTTGAACCAGCTGACTTGTTTAGGTTTGTTGGGTTTATTGGTACTCATATTCGTTCCTTATTTATAAAACACCATTTTCAAGCCTATGAGCAATAGCATCGCGGCGAGAATGGGGCGCAACACTTTTTCCGGCACTTTGGCACTTAGATGGCTACCCAGGTAGATGCCCGGTAACGAACCCAGCAGCAAACTACCCAGCAATACCAGGTTCACTGTGCCCAATGCCAGATGCCCGATCCCGGCCAGCGCAGTCAACGGTACTGCATGAACAATATCCGTACCGACTAATTTCACCGGCGCATGGCGCGGATATAAAAACAACAAAACCACCATCCCCAGCGCCCCGGCTCCTACCGAGGAAATTGTCACCATCGTTCCGACCAGCGCACCCGTTATGATCGTGGCGGCAGCCAGGCGGCGATGGTGCAACTCAAATATGAAACTATCATCGCGGCTCGCCCATTTTTTCACCTGTTCTTTCAGCAACAATGCGCTGCCCGTCAGCAACAAGGCCACGCTCAACACATTTGTCACCAGGCTACGCAAGGTTTTTTCGTCCAG
This sequence comes from Gallionella sp., assembly GCA_025362155.1. Classification (GTDB taxonomy): domain Bacteria; phylum Pseudomonadota; class Gammaproteobacteria; order Burkholderiales; family Gallionellaceae; genus Gallionella. The sequence continues at coordinate 10,950 of JANYHX010000166.1, forward strand.
CGCCAGATATTTTATTGTGGCGATAGTGAGCACCGCAGCAGGCAAGCTGCCCATGCTCAATAAGCCCACGATCTTCCAATCCACCGTGCCGCGCCTTGCATGCACCCAGCCGCCTAACGATTTGGTCAGTGAGGCATACAGCAAATCGGTACCCACTGCGGTGGCCGGCGCAATACCAAAAAACAGCACTAGCAATGGCGTCATCAATGAGCCGCCGCCCACGCCGGTGACGCCGACAATCAATCCCACCAGAAAGCCGGATAATGTGTACATGCCGTCCATTGCGCTAACACCAATAAGAATTCTCGACGCGCATTCTAAGTCAGGCTCCTTATATCTCTAAATACTTTTATGTTAGCATCTTATAACTAATTACTATATTGGAAGCGGCCATGAATTTACAGCAACTGCGCTTCTTCAACGAAATCGTGCGGCAAGGCTTGAAAATCTCCGATGCTGCCAGCGCGCTATACACCTCTCAGCCGGGCATCAGCAAGCAGATCAAGCTGTTGGAAGAAGAATTGGGCATCGAAATCTTTGTGCGCAACGGCAAGCGCATTGTGGCCATCACCGAACCGGGCAAAGCCGTGCTGGCCATCGCCCAGCGCATGTTGCACGACGCTGAAAATCTCAAACAGGTCGCCCAGGAATATCATTCGCAGAATAGTGGTAACCTAACCATCGCCACCACCCACACCCAGGCACGCTATGCGTTGCCGCCTACGGTCAAACAATTTATCAAACGCTATCCCGAGGTGAAGCTGGGTCTGCACCAAGGCAACCCGACCCAGATCGCCGAGCAGGTATTAAGCGGCGAAGCCGACATTGGCATTGCCACGGAAAGTCTGGCTCTGTATGACGACCTCGTCACCCTGCCGTGCTACGAATGGAATCATTGCGTCATCACGCCGCTGCACCACCCGTTGTTGAATGAGAAAAAACTAACGCTGGCGAAAATCGCGCAATACCCGATCATCACCTATGATTTCGCTTTCAGCGGGCGAGCCAAAATCAATGCGGCTTTCGAGTCGGCTAACATCCAGCCCAACGTCGCGCTCACCGCAATCGATGCGGACGTGATCAAGACCTATGTTGAGCTGGGTCTGGGTATCGGCATTTTGGCGAAAATGGCTTTCATCCCGGAGCGCGACAAACATTTGCGCATGATGGACGCGGGACATTTGTTCAAACCGAGCACTACGCGGATCGCGATACGCAAGAACGAATACCTGCGCGGCTACACCTCCGACTTCATCGAACTATTCGCACCTCACCTGACCCGCGAAGTCGTTGCCCAAGCTATGCATGGCAAGCCTTAGAAAGGAATAATCCATTCAGATAATAGGTAACTGTAACGATAATTGGGACCATTAAATGCTGCGCTTTGATTGAGTCCTGCGCGCACTCGAAGGGAATAAGGACGACTAGGTGAATTTTGCACGCTGCCTTCAAGCAAATGTGTTGCTGTATACGGGCCACCGGCAACTTTTTGCTGTCCGATTCCGCCAGTCAAGCTGAGATTCCATCCCGGAATTTTTTTGCGCCAACCTAATGCCAGCATGGCTTCATTATAATTTGCCGGATTGAAGTA
>JANYHX010000204.1 GCA_025362155.1 Gallionella sp.
ACGATCTTTACTTTCTGCGCCGAGTCTCGATATTCAGCAAATTCTTTTGCCTGCTTCAGCATCATCTCGGCAAGGTCGCGTATTGCATAGTTATTGGTCGGATTGCCGATGTTATAAATCTTGCCAGTGGCGATGCCATCCTTGTTGGCGATAATCTTGATCAGCGCGTCTATGCCATCGTCAATATAAGTGAAAGCACGTTTCTGATGGCCGCCATCTACCAGGCTGATGTTTTCGCCGCGCACGATATGGCCGAGGAATTGCGTGACCACGCGCGAACTGCCTTCCTTCGGCGTATGGATAGAATCCAGCCCGGCACCTATCCAGTTGAACGGACGGAACAACGTGAAATTCAGATTGTCTTCCATGCCATAGCCCCAGATCACGCGATCCATGAGCTGCTTGGAACAGGAATAAATCCAGCGCGGCATATTGATCGGGCCGCACACCAATTCCGAATTTTCAGGATCGAATTCCTCATCGTGGCACATGCCATATACTTCCGAGGTGGACGGAAACACCAGATGTTTTTTGTATTTCACCGCCGCGCGCACGATGGGCAGATTGGCCTCAAAGTCCAACTCAAACACGCGTAGCGGCTGCTTGACATAGGTCGCCGGGGTGGCAATCGCCACCAGTGGCAGGATCACATCACACTTGCGCACGTGGTACTCGACCCATTCCTTGTTGATGGTGATGTCACCCTCGAAAAAATGGAAACGTTCACGCCCGATCAGGTCGCTGATACGGTCGGTGCTCATGTCCATGCCATACACTTCCCAATCGGTCGTGGCGAGTATGCGGTTGGAAAGATGGTGTCCGATGAAGCCATTCACCCCGAGGATTAATACTTTTTTCATTGCAGTTTCCTAACAGTTAAATTCAAATCGTTGTGTACCAAAACGCGCAGCGAATTCCGCCGCGCTCAATTCCATTCCATCCAGTTCAAAGCGCGCCACACGCAGCACACCCTGCCCGCAAATCGCGTAGGCCTTATCTTCCTTCACATAAAACGCTGGCTGCTCGCGGGCTGCTACATTACTAACCAGCAGCGTCTGCAAAATGCGCATGGTTTTCCCCATCAGTTGCGTCGTCGCACCCGGATAGGGCGGCGCAACAGCACGCACCAGATTGTGTATCTGCTGTGCGGACTGCGACCAATCGATCACGCCGTCTTCCGCCTTGCGTCCGCCAAAATATGCACCCTTGCTCAAATCCTGTTTGATCCTCGGCGCTTTACCTGCCAGCAATGCAGGTAATACATCGTTCAGTACGACCTCTGCCGCCACAGTCACTTTTTGGAACACTTGCAGTGCATTATCGTCGGGCAATATCGGCACAGTCTGCTGTGCCACGATGTCGCCGTTATCCGGCTTATCGGTCATGTAATGCAGCGTCGCACCGGTTTCAGTTTCGTTGTGAATTATCGCCCAATTTACCGGCACCCGGCCACGGTATTTCGGCAGCAGCGAACCATGCATGTTCAGCGCACCTCGCTTCGGAATTTCCAGTAACTCGCGCTTAAGCATCTCGCGGTAATAAAACGAAAAGAAAAAATCCGGCTGCAAGACGAGGATTTGCGCGATGACTTCCGGTGTGTTCGGATGATCCGGCGTAATGACAGGAATATCATGCAGTGCAGCCAACTCGGCGACGCTGTCAAACCAGATAGTTTCTTTCAGATTGTCACGATGCGTCACCACCAGTGCAACATTCACGTCGTGAGCGAGCAAAACGGAAAGGCAACGGACGCCTACATTATGGTACGCAAAAACGACAGCTTTACTCATCACGCATTTCCCGGAGGTAAAGCATAGGCGTCTGGTTCGCCGTGCCCGCACTGCGGCTGCGCCCACCGTGGCACGACGACACGCCTACATTGTGATACGCAAATACCACGACACGACATGACTGTCCCGACATTTCCAATCCCCTCTACCGACGGGAGAGAGGTAAGGGGTGAGGAGCTACACGTTCAACGGATACTCCCTCATCCTGACCCTCTCCCGACGAGAGAAGGGATGGCGACTGTTCCAGTATCGCCTCAACCAGATAACGCGGCCTGTGGCGCACTTCCTGATAGATGCGCCCGACGTATTCGCCGAGCAGGCCGATGCCGAACAACGTGATGCCTATCATGAAAAACACCAGCGCAAACAGCGTGAACAGCCCTTCCGCTTCCGGGCCTACAATCAGCCGACGTATCACCAGAAACACGAAGAACAGCGCAGAGAATAGCGAGATCAGCATGCCGAACATCGAGAACCATTGCAGCGGCACTACCGAGAATCCCGTCATCAAATCGAAGTTCAATCGTATCAGGCTATACAGCGAATACTTCGATTCACCGGCGGCACGCTCTTCATGTCCTACCACCACTTCAGTTGGTTTGCTCGCGAAAGTATAGGCCAGCGCAGGAATGAAAGTGTTGACCTCTTTGCAACTATTGATCGCATCAATAATTCCCCGGTCATAAGCGCGCAGCATGCAACCCTGATCGGTGATCTTGATACGCGTGATGCTCTCGCGCAGGTTATTCATTGCCCGCGACGCAACATGCCGCCACCAGCTATCGTTGCGCTGATTGCGTATCGAGCCGATGTAGTCATAGCCCTCGTCCATCTTGGCAAGCAACTTGCCGATCTCCTCCGGCGGATTTTGCAAATCGGCATCCAGCGTCACCACGCGCTGCCCGCGCGACTGCTCAAACCCCGCCATGATCGCCATATGCTGGCCGAAATTGCCGTTGAACAGAATCACCCGCGTCACATCAGGGCGCTGCTGGAATTGTTCACGCAATATCGCGGCGGAGCGGTCGCGGCTGCCGTCGTTGATGAACACGATCTCATAGGAAATAGCTAGCTCGTCCAACGCCGGATACAATCGGTCGAACAAAGCTTGCAAGCCCTGCTCTTCGTTGTAAACGGGGATGACGACAGAAAGATTAATGGGACTCATAAGGGCGGCATTTTACAGCACAGCACGAAGTTAGCGAATTGGTTCTTCGCAACATCCCCTTTTACCGGTAGACCTCATCATGACTACCTATATCAAGCAGAATGATTTCCTTTTCGGAAACCATCAGTGTCAGGGTAATACGGTAACTGTACGTGAGGCTGACGGCATAACAGCCATCCAGCTTGCCGCTCAATGCGTGCAACTCCAGACGGGGCTGAAACGGATCCTTTTGCAACTCGCCGAGCACCTTGGCAAAACGTGGGCGCAAGTCGGGATGTTTGTTAAAAAACTTTCGCGCCTGTCGCAAGAACTGGAGCGGCGTAACAATGACGTACATTACGCCATCTCGTCTGCGTCCAGCACTTTCAACAGATCGGCGGCGGTCTTGAACTTCTTCACCTTGCCACCCTTAACGTCCTCCAATGAGGCGCGCACACGGGCGTAATGCGCATCCTGTTCCGCCGCAATCAAATCCTGATAACGCGCCTCCGAAAGCACCACGTACTGCGGCTGATTATTCCTGATGACGTGGAGATCGCCTTTGGCAATCTGATCATCCACTGCGGCAATGCCACGGCGCTTGATTTCCTGGGCGGGTATAGCATTCATATTAACACTCCTTTAGGTACTTAATTAAGTACCTAAACTATACCTGATCAAGTGCAGAAGGGCAAACTGCACAACACGAGGGTGGGGTTAGCATATTTCATTGAACAAGAATGTCCCACTCATACCGATAGCTACCTCATATATACGTATGTGAGAATATTGGGCAACAACTTCGATCATTAATTTAGGGGCTGAAGTAGATTAGCACTAAATACCAGCCCACTCCTTCAATAATTTCAGTTGTTGTTTAGGGGTTCCATAGTTGAATCTGAACTCACATTCCTTGAGGAATAATGGGAACGATGCTTTGGGAATCCCGTTATATTATTCTTAATACACGCTTGGCCTGGTTCCAGAAATTCTCAATGCCGTTAATGTGGTTCTTGCCCGTTGCAAACAGCGCTGAGTGATTAATCCGGTGATGATGGAAATCACTCACATCAAGCGCGTTGTAACTACGGTAGCAATCCGTATAAACAACGCTGTCAGGTGCTACCTTCCTCGTGGTGAGCGGCATCAGGGTGATCGCCCTGGTGTCGCTCACCACTTTGGTGAATGCTTTGCCGCCACGCTTGGGTATGCCAAATACCACTACTTTACCCGCAGCACCACGACCTCGCTTTCCCTTGCGCGCACCACCAAAATAACTTTCATCCAATTCAACAGCACCATCAAATACCTCATGCGCTCGCAGTTCTACGTGAGGGCTGATCACCGGTCGAATTTTCTTGTAAAACAACATCGCCGTATTGGGCTGGATACCCAGTATGTCTGCCGCTGATCTGGCAGTCACTTCCAGTACAAAATATTCCAGTAATCTTAACTGCTGTTTCCTTATTAACTTACAATGGCTTGTCTTCATCTGATTGGCTTAACAT
>JANYHX010000221.1 GCA_025362155.1 Gallionella sp.
TTGGAGCTTCAGGGCTCGGCGAGCGCTTGCCACTGCGCTATCCAGTTGCCCGCGTTCGCGCAGCGTGTTGGCCAGATTGTTATGCGCAGTAGCCTCATTGGGCATCAGCTCGGCGGTCTTTTGTAAAGCCTGCAGCGCATCCTTACCTTGCAACTGCAAAGATAAACTCAATCCCATCCAGACATGTCCGGAATCAGGGTATTGCTTAAGCAGAAACAGCGCCCGGTTTTCCAGTTCCGCATAGCGTCCCGTGTTGAACAAAGCCATAAGCTGGTTCATGTCGGCGGGAGGGGGTTGGATCTGTCGTTTCAGGTCGTGCTTTCCTTGCTTCATGCTTACAATTCTTTAATTAATTAGCGCGCAGTGTTCCAGCATTTCCTTGTATGGTCAATTAAATCGGGCTTATAAAAATTGCCTGTAGCCCGTAGCCACAGTTTTTAGTTAGCTGCGCTTTACGGTAAGCTACGCGCTTTCCAAAATCACCGCGCAAACCCCAATGGCTCAATATGTAATGTCCATGCTCCGCGTGAGCAAGATCGTCCCGCCCAAGCGTCAAATTATCAAGGATATCTCCCTCAGTTTTTTCCCCGGCGCCAAGATTGGCCTGCTCGGCCTGAACGGCTCGGGCAAATCCACCGTGCTGCGCATCATGGCGAACGTGGACAAGGAATACGAGGGCGAGGTGCAGCACCTGCCCAACATCCGCATCGGCTACCTGCCACAGGAGCCGCAGCTCAATCCAGCCAATACCGTCAAGCAGGAGGTCGAATCCGCGCTGGGCGAAGTGATGCAGGCGCAGAAGAAACTCGACGAGGTGTATGCCGCCTATGCCGAAGAGAACGCCGACTTCGACGCGCTGGCCGCCGAGCAGGCGCGCCTGGAAAATATCATTGCCGCAGGCGGTTCCGATGCCACGCACCAGATGGAAATTGCTGCCGATGCGCTGCGCTTGCCGCCCTGGGATGCGGCCATCAAAAATCTTTCCGGGGGGGAGAAACGCCGCGTCGCGCTGTGCAAGCTGCTGCTGGAAAAACCGGACATGCTGCTGCTGGACGAACCGACTAACCACCTCGATGCCGAGTCGGTGGAATGGCTGGAGCAATTCCTGGTGCGCTTCCCCGGCACCGTGGTCGCGGTTACGCATGATCGTTATTTCCTCGACAACGCTGCCGAATGGATACTGGAGCTGGACCGCGGCCACGGCATCCCGTGGAAGGGCAATTATTCGAGCTGGCTGGAGCAAAAGGGCGCACGGCTGGAGACCGAGCAAAAGCAACTCGACGCACACGCCAAATCCATGAAGCAGGAGCTGGAATGGGTGCGGCAGAATCCGAAAGGACGCCAGGCGAAATCCAAAGCGCGTATCGCCCGCTTCGAGGAACTCAATTCGCAGGAACACCAGACACGCAACGAGACGCAGGAAATTTTTATCCCGGTCGGCGAGCGGCTGGGCAATGAGGTTATCGAATTCACTGGTGTGAGCAAAGCCTACGGCGATCGCCTGCTGATAGACAACCTCAGCTTCAAGGTGCCGCCCGGCGCGATCGTCGGCATCATAGGCCCGAACGGCGCGGGTAAATCCACGCTGTTCAAACTGATCACCGGCAAGGAGAAGCCAGACTCCGGCGAAGTGAAAATCGGCACCACCGTAAAAACTGCCCATGTCGACCAGGCGCGCGACTCGCTGCAAAACGACAAGACCGTGTTCGAGGCGATCTCCGGCGGCAACGAAATCCTAACCGTAGGCAAATACGAAACCCCGGCGCGCGCCTACATCGGCCGCTTCAACTTCAAAGGTGGCGACCAGGCCAAGCTCGTCGGACAATTGTCGGGCGGCGAACGCGGCAGGCTGCATCTGGCGCAGACGCTGATCTCCGGCGGCAATGTGTTATTGCTCGACGAACCATCAAATGATCTGGACGTAGAAACCCTGCGCGCGCTCGAAGATGCGCTGCTCGAATTCGCCGGCTGCGTACTGGTGATCTCCCACGACCGCTGGTTCCTCGACCGCATCGCCACCCACATCCTCGCAGCGGAAGGTGATTCGCACTGGACTTTCTTCGAC
>JANYHX010000225.1 GCA_025362155.1 Gallionella sp.
CAAGCAAGGTGTGACTTGAGCAGCCTATCTTGGGTGCAATCGACTCGATTGCCGCCCACAGCGAGGGGTATTCACTGCGATGCTCTTGCACCAGGCGGGTTGCTCGCTCTTTTACTTCGGGGGAATAGTTGTTTGATTTGTTCATGGTGGCTCCATTTTACTAAGTTAAAGGAGCCTCCACGATTCCCGGGGCGATTCAGTAGCCGCTTTCATTCCAAAACAAGAAATTCGAAATAAAACCGGCGCCCCCTGCAATATGTCGGCCCAGCTGCTTGTACTCGTCGGCAAGTAGTGCAAACCAGCCAAGTGAAAAGCTGGCAATCAACACCAATAGTAATGCGGGAAATATACGTTTGATACGGCGAATGTAGAACTCAACAAAACTGAAACTATTGCGCTCCAGGCTGCCATAAATAATTGTGGAGATTAGAAAGCCGGAAATGACGAAAAAAATATCGACGCCAATGAAACCACCGTGGACCCATTCTTGAAATGCGTGAAAACCTACTACGGAGAGAACTGCTAGTGCACGTAAACCATCAATATCAGCACGATATTTCGGATGGGTTAAATGTTTGGAATTGTGAGGGGAAGGGGACCTAACGTTGGCTGTCATTCGTAATCCGGCTGCGGGTATTGTGCGCAAGTGTTTTGAAAACTTGAAACATGTGAATTTTAGAAGGAATTTGTCTTCTATTGAGCATTACATCATTCATTATACCGGTCACCCTGAGGTATCGAAGGGCGAAACCTTGTGCCAGCCTCAGGCTTCGATACCTCAGCCCGAACGGAATGGTTGTCGCGAATTATGTAATGCTCAATAATACATATTAATTATAGCCCTATAACCGAACGTGCCGGGTGCCTTGCACCTCCCAAGCAGAGTGCCACGCTACCTCAACGTTTGCTTACAACGCGCGGGGTAGACCACAAAATGGTATTTGACCGATCAATTGAATGAGTGAAGGAGGATGTTGATGCACTTGATGGTATTGCTGTGCATATTGGTCGCGACGGATGCAGGCGCAGCCATTGTCAATAAGATGTCGGCTGTGGGCGATCTAAAGGCGGATCAAGTCGCCATCGTTGTTAATGACGCAGATGCCAACAGTGTAGCGGTGGCGAGCTACTATCGGCAGGCAAGGGACATCCCGAAAAAAAATGTCGTTCATGTGCGCATTCCCAACAGTCCGCGCACGCTCAGCGTGTCGGAATTCAATGCGCTCAAACAACAAATCGAAGCCCATCTCGGGCCGGAGATTCAGGCTATCGTGCTGGTATGGACTGCTCCTTACGCAGTCGAATGCAATTCCATCACCGCAGCACTGACCTTGGGGTTCGATGCGGCGCAGTGCAAGAATACCTGTGCGCCGGGCAAGCCCAGTCCGTATTTCGACTCGAATTCGCGTCGCCCTTATACGGATTTTGGTATTCGCATTTCCATGTTGCTGCCCACTGATTCGATAGCAGCAGCAAAATCTCTTATCAATCGCGGCGTGCTCAGCAATTTTCGTCTACAACCGGCCAGCGCCTACTTTCTGATTACTGAAGATCAGCAACGCAGTTCGCGCGCACAATTTTTCCCGCCCTCCGGAAATATTTCCCCGCTTCAATTTGAAATCAAAACGCTGCGCATGAATGAAATTTCCGGGCAGCAAGACATCATGATTTACGAAACTGGATTAGCCAGCGTGCCCAAGCTTGATACACTGGGATTCCTTCCCGGCGCGCTGGCGGATCACCTTACCTCGAGCGGCGGCGATCTGCTCGGCTCGCAGCAGATGAGCAGCCTGCGCTAGCTGGATGCCGGTGCGACCGCCAGTTATGGCACAGTTTCAGAGCCGTGTAATTACTGGCAGAAATTTCCGAATCCGCAAGTTTTACTGCGGCATTATTTGGCTGGGGAAACGGCTATCGAAGCCTATTGGAAGAGCCTGTCCTGGCCGATGCAGGGCGTAGTGATAGGCGAGCCACTGGCCGCACCCTATCTGCGTAACAGAAACAAATAACCATAGCCATCCGTATCGGAATTTCAGACATGCAAGTAATCCTGCTTGTTGGCCATCCAGCGCTGCAAATGCGCCCGCGCTGCGTTAGGGTAATCGCGCAGCAATTCATCAGCCGCTTGCCGCGCCTGATTTAACAGGTCTTCATCTGCGCTGATGTCGGCAAAGCGCAGCATCGCCACGCCACTTTGCCGCGCACCCAATAATTCACCCGGGCCGCGCAATTGCAAATCATGCTGTGCGATCGCGAAGCCGTCGGTGCTCTCAAAGATGATCTTGAGCCGCGCCCGTGCCAGCTCGGAGAGCGGTTGCTGGTAGAGCAAAATGCACAAACTTTGCGCCGCACCGCGACCTACTCGTCCGCGCAGTTGATGCAACTGTGCCAAGCCCATACGCTCGGCGTGGTCGATCACCATCAGGCTGGCATTCGGCACATCCACGCCGACTTCGATGACCGTAGTGGCAACTAGCAATTGCAATTCGTTCGCCTTGAACGCCACCATCACGCGCGCTTTTTCAGCATTGTCCAGTTTGCCATGCACCAGGCCGATGTTTAGTTCGGGAAAGGCGGCGCGCAGCGATTCGTCAGTCTCAATCGCGGTTTGCAGTTGCAAGGTTTCCGATTCGTCAATCAGCGGGCACACCCAATAGGCTTGCTGTCCTTCCATACAAGCCGCCCGCACTCTTTCTATCACCTCATCGCGTCGTTCATCGCTGACCAGCTTGGTAATCACCGGCGTACGTCCGGGCGGCAGCTCGTCGATCACCGACACGTCAAGATCGGCGTAGTAGCTCATCGCCAAGGTGCGCGGAATGGGCGTTGCGCTCATCATCAGCTGATGCGGCTCATTCGAATTTGATGCAGGCTCATCAGGCCGTTCGTGGCCTCGCAGAGGTTCTTGCACCCCGTGGGTGTGAGCCTGTCGAGCCACATTTTCTGTAAATCCTTGCCCTTCGACAACGCCTTCAGTTCTGAGCTCAGCCGAAGGATCAGGGCGAACGGATTTTGCAAACTTTCCCTTGTTTCGCAGTGCCAAACGTTGCTGCACACCAAACTTGTGCTGTTCGTCGACAATCGCCAGGCCGAGTTTGTGGAAGCTGATCTGCTGCTGGAACAATGCGTGCGTGCCGATCGCGAGTAGCGTTTCGCCGGAGGCGATGTGTTCGGCGGCGAGTTGCTTTTCTTTTTTCTTCTGGCTGCCGGACAGCCACACCGGAGTGATGCCCAATGGTGCCAGCCAGTCGCGCAGCTTGAGATAATGCTGCTCGGCGAGTATTTCGGTGGGCGCCATTAACGCGACTTGATAGCCGTTTTCAATGGCCTGTAAAGCAGCTAAGGCCGCCACAATAGTCTTCCCACTGCCGACATCCCCGAGCAGTAGTCGTTGCATCGGATGGGGCTGCGCAAGGTCATGGCTGATTTCGGCAAAGGTGCGCTGTTGAGCTTTGGTTAACACAAACGGCAGGTCTTTGATCAATCGCTCGGTGAGATTCTGATGTGCAGCCAACTTGGGTGCAATGCGTTTGCTGCGTTCGCGGTGATGCACCCGCATCGACAGCTGTTGTGCCAGCAGTTCGTCGAATTTGATGCGCCGCCAGGCAGAGTGACTACGCTGTTCCAGCGTGCTGGCGGCAATATCCGGGGTGGGGTTATGCAATATCTGGATGCTTGCCGCGAAGTCGGCCAGTTTCAGTTTTTTCAGTAACGCATCAGGCAAAGTGTCGCTTAGCGGCAGTGTTTCCAGCGCGTTGAAGATCAGTTTGCGCAATGTCGGTTGCGACAGCCCGGCGGTGGTCGGATAAACCGGCGTGAGGCTTTGCTGCAATGGCGTGTCGCTATCTACCGCGCGACATTTCGGATGCACCATTTCCAGCCCGTAATGTCCCATGCGCACCTCGCCGATCGCACGGATCTGTTTGCCGACCGCGAGTTGCTTTTGTTGACTCGGATAAAAATTTAAAAAGCGCAAATACAACTCGTGGCTGTTCTCCTCCAGGCGGCAAACCAAGGTGCGGCGTGGACGAAAGGCGACCTCGCTGAGGGTAATAACACCTTGCACCTGAACCGTTTCCCCGGGCTGCACCGAGGCTATCGGCGCGAGATGAGTCTCGTCCTCATAGCGCAACGGCAGATGCAATAGCAGATCGGCGCGCTGATGGATGCCGAGCTTAGCGAGTTTGCTTAAAGCGACAGGGGAAATTTTGGTCGGTTGTCCCACAGCCTATTCCGATTCCAGTTCGAGGGTGAAACAAGGCGGCGACAAGCACACAACGAAAACGGTGCTCACGCACAGCTTAATATTGAGCAAGGAAGCCAAGATGTCACGGATGAAATGGAGGCGTATCAGTCTTGCACAACCAACACACCATCCATCTCCACCAACGCCCCACGCGGCAATGCGGCCACGCCCACAGCAGCACGTGCTGGATAAGGCTGGCGGAAATAGCTGGCCATGATTTCATTCACCTTGGCGAAATGGCTCAAATCGGTGAGATACACGTTCAGCTTCACCAGATCATTGAAGCTGCTATCGGCAGCGCTGGATACAGCGCGCAAATTCTGGAACACACGGTGAATCTGCGCCTCGATCCCTTCGGCCATTTGCATGGTGCCCGGGTCGAGCCCGATTTGGCCGGACAGATAAACCGTATCGCCAACGCGGACCGCTTGGGAATAGGTGCCGATTGCGGCAGGTGCGTCAGGGGTTTGGATGATTTTTCTGTTTGCCATGTTGTCCTCTGCATTAAATATATCGCGCTGTATGTCGCGCGGACAGTAAACGAAACCGCGATTATAGCTGCTCAGGTGATGACTGTCGGCTGAATGCGCCCGGTGCGTTCACGTAATTCGGAGATTTTTAGCGCGATGTTTATCAGTGGCCCAAGCGATTGCTGGGTGTCGAGGTGGTGTTTGGCAACGTCAGGTTCAAAAGCTTCCAGATAAATCCGCAGCGTCGCGCCGCCGGTGCCCGTGCCGGACAGGCGGACCACGATACGCGACCCGTCAGTGAAAAGGATACGTATTCCTTGGTCAGTGCTGACGCTGCCGTCCACCGGATCGACATAGCTGAAGTCATCGCACAGTTTCACTTGTAGATGCCCAAACTGTGCCTCTTTCAACTGTGCAAAGCTGTCATGCAGCAACTTTATCACCCCGTTTGCTGCTTCGGTAGGAATGTCTTCGTAATCGTGGCGCGAATACACATTGCGCCCGAAGCGTGCCCAGTGCTCCGTGACGATGGTTTCCACCGATTGTTTGCGCACCGCGAGTATGTTCAGCCAGAACAGCACCGCCCATAGCCCGTCTTTTTCGCGGATATGATCGGAGCCGGTGCCGAAGCTTTCTTCGCCGCACAGCGTCACCTTGCCCGCATCCATCAAGTTGCCGAAAAACTTCCATCCGGTCGGCGTTTCATAACAGGGGATACCGAGTGAGGCAGCCACGCGATCCGCTGCGGCGCTGGTGGGCATCGAGCGCGCAATGCCCGACAGGCCTTGTTTATAGCCCGGCACCAGATGCGCGTTCGCGGCCAGCACGGCAAGACTGTCGGAAGGGTTAACAAAAAAATGCTTGCCCAGAATCATGTTGCGATCACCGTCGCCATCCGAAGCTGCGCCAAAATCGGGGGCATTCTCGCCATATAGAATAGCGACCAGTTCATGTGCGTAAGTCAGATTGGGATCGGGGTGACCGCCGCCGAAATCCGGTAACGGTACCGCGTTCATGATGCTGTCGAAAGGAGCGCCCAGACGATTGATAAAAATCTCGCGTGCATATGGGCCAGTTACCGCGTGCATCGCGTCGAACTTGATACGGAAGCGCGCCCCCGACACGTTACTGATAGAGCCACTAGCCATTCGACTAGGCGAGTCGACTACACTCGCCAAGTCGCTGGTTATGGCGTAGCCAGCGGATTGCGGGAGGGGGCGCAGGGGTGGCATTTCTGTGTCCGATGTTTGCGCGCCCGACTGTGTAATGCCGCCCGTTAGTAATGCATGAATCGCAGCAAAATCAAACAACGATTCCATCAGTTCCGCATAGTCATTGACCGGATCAATCACCGACACCGTCATATCACCCAGCTTGCTGTCGCCTATTGCGTCTATGGGGATATCCGCTGCATCGACAATGCGATATTGCGTGATGCGTTTGCTGGCAGAGAAAATGGCGTCGGTGATTTTTTCCGGTGCGGGCCCGCCGTTGGCAGTGTTATATTTGATGCCAAAATCGCCATCCGGGCCGCCGGGGTTATGGCTTGCGGACAGGATGATGCCGCCGTAGGTCTGTTGTTTTCGAATCACGCAGGAAGCAGCTGGAGTAGAAAGTATGCCGCCTTTGCCAACCAGCACGCGCCCGTATCCATTGGTCGCAGCCATTTTTAAAATGACCTGGATTGCCTCGCGGTTGTAATAGCGGCCATCACCGCCCAATACCAGTGTCGCCCCTGGCGGAGCCGCGATGGTGTCAAAGATAGACTGTACGAAATTTTCCAGATAGTGTGCCTGCTGAAAGACGTGGACTCGCTTACGCAGCCCGGAAGTGCCGGGCTGTTGATCGTTGAAAGCGCGGGTGGTAACCGTATTGACCTGCATTCTATTCCTCATGAGGGTGGTGAATTTGTTGTGTCATATTACCATTGGAGCGCTGCATGAACTTGTCATGCCAACTCCCCAAAGCCTGCGATTCCTGCAATAATCACGGCCATCAAGAAATAATATGGCTAATGAATAATATGAAAAGAGACCCAGCAAGATGATGAGTCAGGATGATTTAAAGCGTGCGGTCGCCAAGGCGGCGATTGAGTATGTGCCGTTCGATTGCATCGTGGGCGTGGGCACCGGCTCCACCGCCAATTTTTTCATCGATGAACTGGCCAAGATCAAACATAAAATACGCGGTGCGGTGGCCAGCTCAGAGGCTTCGGCAAAGCGCCTGCTGGGACATGGTATTGAGGTATTGCCGCTCAATGATGCGGGCAACCTGCAAGTGTATGTGGACGGTGCGGATGAAATTACACGCCATCTGCATATGATCAAGGGCGGCGGCGGCGCGCTGACCCGAGAAAAAATCGTGGCGGCCGCCAGCAAGAAATTCATCTGTGTGTGCGATGGCAGCAAACTGGTGGATGTGCTGGGCAAATTTCCGCTGCCTGTTGAGGTGATTCCGATGGCGCGCAGTTCGGTGGCACGCCAACTGGTTGCATTGGGTGGGCAGCCCAAGGTGCGCGAAGGGTTTACCACAGATAACGGCAACATTATTCTTGATGTGCATGGATTGAGTATCATGAATCCGGTGGAACTGGAATCCACGCTGGATCATATCGCCGGGGTGGTTACCAATGGATTGTTCGCACGCCGTGCTGCTGATGTGTTGTTACTCGGCACGCCAGAAGGCGTGGAGACCATGACTGCATAATGTTCTCTTCCAAGGAATGATAAGGGGCAACTGTCATCTTTCGTTCACATTTGTTGTCTATGCTGTGCAGCTTAGTTTAAAAGGAAATTATCATGACCAGTAGCGACCATATTTCCCGCCAGTATGATGCTGATCTAGAGGCCATCCGCGCTCACGTATTGCAGATGGGAGGGCTGGTGGAAAGCCAGATCAAGAGCGCTGTCGAATCGCTCATCAGCGGCGATGTGGCGCTGATGACCCGCGTGATCAATGACGACCATCGCGTCAACGCGATGGAAGTAAAAATAGATGAAGCGTGCAGCCAGGTGATTGCGCGTCGCCAGCCCGCGGCAGGTGACTTGCGTTTGGTGATGGCAGTGATCAAGACCATTACCGATCTGGAACGCATCGGCGATGAAGCCGAGAAAATCGCGCGCATGGCCAAGCTGCTGTCGCAAAAGCAGGGGCTTGCCATTCCGCGTTATCATGAAATTAAACATGCTTCTGAAATTGCGCTGGACATGTTGCGTAAATCGCTGGACGCATTTGCCCGTCTGGATGTGGTGATGGCTGCCCAAGTAGTGCGGCAGGACGACCAGGTGGATGAAGAATTCCGCGCCATCATGCGTTATCTCATTACCTTCATGATGGAAGACCCGCGTACCATTTCTACGTCGCTAGAGATTCTGTTCGTCGCGAAGGCGATCGAACGCATTGGCGACCATGCCAAAAATATGTCCGAGTATGTGATCTACATGGTCAAGGGACGTGACGTGCGCCATATCACCGTGGACGAAATCGAGCGCGAAGTTCAGTTGTAGTGCAGCAACAACCCATCCTTGCCGCCGTTGACCTCGGCTCGAACAGTTTTCGGCTACAAGTCGCGCGGGTGGAGAGCGAGCAGCTCTACATGCTGGACGGTTTGCGCGAGCCGGTGCGGCTAGCCGCCGGACTCACCGCCGACAAATACCTTGATGCCCCAGCCCAGCAACGCGCCTTGACTGCGCTGGCGCGTTTTGCCGAACGCTTGCGCGATTTGCCACGCGAGGCAGTACGTGCGGTCGGCACTAACTCCTTGCGTGTGGCGAAAAATGCCGCCGACTTCATTCCGCAAGCGGAGCAAATATTGGGTTTTCCAATAGAGGTGATCGCCGGACGCGAGGAAGCCCGCCTGATCTATCTCGGCGTGGCGCATAGCTTGCCGCACTCGCAGGACAACCGGCTGGTAATGGATATCGGCGGGGGTTCTACCGAATTCATCATAGGCAATGGATACACACCGCTGAAACTGGAAAGCCTGTACATGGGCTGTGTCAGTTTCAGTAATCGCTTTTTCCCGGACGGGAAAATCACCAAACAAAATCTCAAACAAGCGGAACTCGCTGCGCGCAGCGAATTGCAAACCATCGTTGCCGATTACCACGGGCAGTGGCGGGAGGCGCTAGGTTCGTCGGGCACGGCCAAAGCCATCGCCGAAATACTGGAGCAGAATGGTTATAGCCAAGGTGGTATTACGCGCGATGGCCTCGAAAAATTACGCACCCATTTGCTCAATACGGGCGATGTAAAAAAACTCGATCTGCAAGGTCTGCGTCCGGATCGCGTCGCCACGCTGGCAGGCGGCTTCGCAATCATGTACGCGGCTTTTTGTGAACTGGACATCACGGATATGGATGCCGCCTCCGGTGCGTTGCGCGAAGGCGTGCTGTACGACCTGTGGGGGCGTTTCCATGATAACGATGTGCGCGCTGTGACCGTGCAGCAATTCATGCAACGCTATCATGTCGATGCCAAACAAGCCGGGCGCGTGGCAAAACTGGCGGAAATATTTGCGCAGCAATTTTTTGGCAGCGAAAACGTTTCCGACAGCAAAAACTGGGAAGCTGCACTGCATTTACTGGATTGGGCAGCCAATCTGCACGAGATCGGCATCAGCGTCGCACACAGCGGCTACCACAAACACACGGCCTACATTCTTGCCAACGCCGACATGCCGGGCTTTTCAAAAAAAGAACAGGCGCGCCTGAGCCTGCTGACGCTGGCACAACGCGGTAACCTGAATAAGTTAAAGGGGCAGCTTAATAATATTGAAGATTTTATTTTAGCGATGAGCTTGCGGCTGGCAGTGTTATTTTATCGAAACCGCAGTGATATTGGCTTGCCAGCCATGCAAGTACGGTGCAGTGGAATGGAATTTCATCTTGCGATAGAGCCCGAATGGCTGGCACAAAATTCCCTGACTGAATCGGCATTGCAGGATGAAATAAAGCAGTGGAAGACCTTAGGGGTGGGTTTGCAGATCCCCGTGGAATAAACCAAGGGAATAAATTAGCGAGCGCGTCCCCTCGCTGCCCACCTTGCCTAAGAGTCACACCTGATTTTGCTCTAAGCAGGGTTACGCCAATGTCCGAACGGATTTTTCCCTATCCCATAATCGTGTCTTTGCTGCGGCAATAAAGGCCTCTTTGTCGCTGGCATTCACAACACCTGCATCCTGTTCAATATTCGCTATTTCCAAAAGCGCTTTGCCGCCTTTGTCGACGGCAATGGCCTTGAGATGACCAAAAGCATCGCGCACAAAATCGATCGCCGCGCTTTCCCTGGACAATGATTTTACGCCTTCATCGGAAAGCACAACCGCGACTGCGTCGAAGATGACAGAAGGCGTCCCCGCCAATTGTCCGTCAGCTGCCAGCATCGACCCATCGGCCAGCTTGGCGCCGCCCACTTTGGGAGCGACGATTTTCACGCTAGCGCCCGCATCAGTCGCAGCCTGGGTAATCTTTTTAATGGCCGCCCCATCGGATCCATCTGCAATCAAAATACCAATGGAACGCCCCTTGAGAGTGTCTTTCATCTTGCCAATAATCTGCAAGGCGGGCGAAGCTCTCATCTGTTGCACAGGCATTGCAGGCTTGGGCGCATTGGGCATTTGCTCTAACGCAAGGCCGGCTGCGACACGGCGGGCCAGGTCTTCTTCGATATGCCGCAAATGACCCACCATCGCTTCACGTATGTGCACATGCTCCACTTTGGATAGCTCGAACACTAACGCCGAGGCAATGTGCACCTGCTCAAACGAGGTTTGGCTTAGATAGAACTGCCGTGCCTGACTGTAGTGGTCAGCAAAACTTTCGGCACGGATGCGCCCTTTTTCACCGGTTTCTTTGACTGCGGCACTATGAAAACCTTGGCTCGGTGTTTCGCGTGGCGAGTTTCCGGACAAGGAATTGGGCTCATAGGCAACACGCCCTGTCGGTTGCGCCATTTGCATATGTCCATCGCGTTGATGGTTGGCGAACGGGCACTTGGGTGCGTTGACCGGGATTTGGTGGAAATTAGCCGAGCCTAAGCGCGAAAGTTGAGTGTCGAGGTAGGAAAATAAGCGGCCTTGCAATAAGGGATCATTGGAGAAATCAATGCCAGGCACGACATGAGAAGGGCAGTAAGCCACTTGTTCGGTTTCAGCGAAAAAATTGTTCGGCCAGCGATCCAATACCATGCGGCCGATTACTTTCAAGGGCACCAGTTCTTCGGGAATCAGCTTGGTCGCATCCAGATGATCGAAAGGGAATTGGTCTGCTTCCTCCTGGGTGAAAAGCTGCACCGCAAATTCCCACTCTGGAAAATTGCCCGCTTGAATGGCCTCGAACATATCGCGGCGATGAAAATCCTGATCAGCCCCGGCGAGCTTGACTGTCTCATCCCAGATGGTGGACTGCAAGCCGAGTTTGGGGCGCCAGTGAAATTTAACGAAGGTTGATTTACCGGCCTCATTAATCAGCCGAAAGCTATGCACGCCAAAGCCTTCGATCATCCGCAACGAACGTGGCAGGGTGCGGTCTGACATGATCCACATCACCATGTGCATGGATTCCGGGGTGAGTGAAATGAAATCCCAAAAGGTGTCGTGTCCGGTCGCCGATTGTGGGAAGCCGCGGTCAGGTTCCATTTTTACGGCATGGATGAGGTCGGGGAATTTGATGGCATCCTGTATGAAAAAAACCGGAATGTTGTTGCCGACTAAATCCCAGTTGCCTTCCTTGGTGTAAAACTTGACCGCAAAGCCACGCACATCACGTGGCGTATCAACCGAACCGGCTCCGCCTGCGACAGTAGAAATGCGGGTAAAGACAGGCGTTTTTTCGCCCACTTCGGTAAGAATTCTGGCGGTAGTGTATTGCTGCAACGAAGTGGTCAGCTCGAAAAACCCATGCACGCCCGTGGCACGCGCGTGGACAATACGTTCGGGAATACGCTCGTGATCGAAATGGGTAATTTTTTCGCGGAGAATAAAATCTTCCAGCAGCGTAGGGCCGTGGGGGTTGGCTCTCAGCGAGTTTTGATTATCGGCAAGGGCCACGCCTTGGTTGGTGGTGAGAGCGGGATGATCGCCACCCGCGAGTTGATGTAATTCGCCGCCCACAGCACTTTCTGCGGAAGGGGCATTTTTTTCCTGGTTGCGATTTCCGGAAGTGCCTTTCATAGTTACTTTGCTCATGATGAATTTCCTTTAATATTAATGGTGCTTTTGGCGGAGGTGGTGGATGCAATGGTTCGTGGCTAATGGGAGAGTCAGGAAGATGCCGGAACCCAACTGTGTTCATCTGTGCGTTGAGGCACGTTATACCAAATCGAACAACCGGTTTAATAAACTTCTATAGGCTCAATCGAACTCATCTAGAAATTTTCCGGCCAAATATATTCACAGCCGCCCTTTAATCCAGTAAAGTGCTACTCCTTTTCTAACTGACAAGAGCAATAACATGAGTGACAAAGGACAACAACTGCAAGACCCGTTTCTTAATATGCTGCGCAAAGAGCATGTTCAGGTGGCGATATATCTGGTGAATGGCATCAAGCTGCAAGGTCAGGTCGAATCGTTCGATCAGTATGTGATCCTGCTGAAGAACACGGTAACCCAGATGGTCTATAAACATGCCATTTCAACGATTGTTCCGGCCCGCAATATCAACATTTCTCACGACGCCACTGAGTAATGCAGCGTTCACCTTCCGGTGACCCCAAGCCCATGTCCGGTCAATCATCCGAGGCGGCAATACTGGTCAGTATTGATTTTGGCGAAAATGATCACAGCGAGAGTTTAGAAGAGTTGCGGTTGCTGGCCGAGACTGCCGGGGTACGCACTGTCGCCATTGTTGAAGCCAAGCGGCAGCGTCCGGACGCGGCGTTGTTTGCAGGCAGTGGCAAAGTGCAGGAAATCGCTGAACTTGCAGAGCGTATGGAAGTTCCGCTGATCATTTTTAATCATGACCTTTCCCCGGCGCAAATGCGCAATCTGACTGCCAAGCTGAATACTCGAGTAATCGACCGGACCATGTTGATTCTGGATATTTTTGCGCAACGTGCACAAAGCCATGAGGGCAAGTTGCAGGTAGAGTTGGCACAACTTAAATATCTTGCTGCACGTCTGGTCGGACAGGGTGCAGATATGGGCCAGCAAAAATTTGCGGTAGGCGCGCGTGGCCCGGGGGAAACCAAGCTGGAACTGGACAGGCGAAAGCTGGATAAGCGCGTGCATTTATTGAAAGAG
>JANYHX010000229.1 GCA_025362155.1 Gallionella sp.
TCCTGATGGAGGCGGTTAGCATATTCAAGCTGGAGGCAATTGAAACGAAGAATCTCACGCGATCAGTGATTGCAAACACAGGGACTACCCGGTATGCCGACAAACTGATTTCGGCCACAGCAGTGAAGACTATTTCGAAAACCAAGTGGGTTAAGCCCACTCAAGAAGTAAGCAAGATAGACACTCGCAAAGTGATCTCACTTAAAGCGGAGAAAGAAAACAAGTTAGGAGAGAGCAAACCCTTGGTTCATCGCGCCTGATTAAATATCGCATACGCATTTGTCCCACTTTATATATTCAAGGAGAAAATTAAATGCCTGATAAAAAATCTGTAACCATTACGAAAGAAATTTCGACCAAAAAAGCTCCTGCTACGGCAAAAAAAGCAGCAAAGCCTGTGGCAAAATCGGCAACCAAAAAATTGGTTATGGCTCCCGCTAAAGCAGTGAAAAAAACAGATAAGTCCCCAAAAATAAAAGTGGTGCGCGACAGTTTTTCCATGCCACAGGACGAGTATGAGGAAATCGCCAAAATCAAAGCGTCGTTCCGGAAAGATGGCATGCCGGTGAAAAAGAGCGAAGTGCTGCGCGCCGCTCTGAAAGCTCTGGGTGGCTTGAATATGATGCAGAAAAAACGTCTGCTGACTGGTTTGCAAAAAATCAAAGCCAACCGTTCAAACAAAGGTTGAAGTGGGGGCCGTGATCTCCCAGGAAGAGCTTGGTTAAATTGAATTGTAATTTTGATCGCGGACACTCGATCACAATTTGTCCATCTTGCATGCATCAGATATTTGGTATTTAATGGTGATTGTTATTTCGATAATTGTTTAAACATGGAAATATAAAATGATGAAATCGGCTCAAGTAGTAAAAGCATTATCGGCTTTGGCACAACCCACGCGCCTGGCGATATATCGCTTACTGGTTGTAAGTGGGCCGGATGGCATGGCGGCAGGACAGGTTGCCGAAAAACTGAAAGTATCTCCGGCAACCCTATCGTTTCATTTCAAGATTCTTAGCCACGCCGGACTGATTCAGAGCAAGCAAGATGGCCGTTTCATTTATTACGCCGCCAATTTTATAGTGATGAATGACATGCTGGCGTATTTGACGGAAAACTGTTGCGGGGGAAATCCAGAGGCTTGTAAACCGAACACCAGAGGCATGCAAGTGAACAATAGATAATTTATTTTTTAAGGGGTTTATCTTGCAAGACAAAAAATACAACGTGCTGATTTTATGTACCGGTAATTCCGCTCGCAGCATTCTGGGCGAGGTGTTGTTCAATTCGCTTGGGAAAGGCCGTTTCAAGGCTTATAGCGCAGGTAGCAAGCCTGCCGGGCAGGTCAATCCCGGCGCGTTGAATTGGCTGCAACAACAGGGGTACAGCACCGAAGGGCTAAGCAGCAAAAGCTGGGATGAGTTCGCCGCCCCCGGCGCGCCGGAGTTCGACTTCATCTTTACCGTGTGCGACAACGCCGCAGGTGAAGTTTGTCCGATCTGGCTGGGAAAACCCGCCACCGCGCACTGGGGGATTCCCGATCCTGCCCACGTAGAGGGCGACGAAGCGCGAAGTTTGGCGTTCAAGAAAGCAGCCGAACAGTTGGCGCGACGCATTCAGTTGTTCATGAGTCTGCCCCTCGAAAAGCTGGACAAACTTGCATTGAAAGAAAAACTCGCCGAAATTGGCCGCATAAAGGATTAACGAAATGAATCTGTTTGAACGTTATCTGACCGTTTGGGTTGGGCTATGCATCATCTTCGGCGTGCTGCTTGGACAATTTTTGCCAAGCGTGTTTCAGACTATCGCCAGCCTCGAAATCGCCAAGGTCAACATCCCGGTCGGCGTGCTGGTATGGGTGATGATCATTCCGATGTTGCTGAAAATCGACTTCGCTGCGTTGCATCAGGTCAGGAAACATAGCCGCGGTATTGGCGTCACGCTGTTCATTAACTGGGGCGTGAAGCCTTCCTCGGCTGGTTGTTCATCCGCCATGTGTTTGCCGATTATTTGCCACAGGATCAACTCGACAGCTATATCGCCGGACTGATTTTGCTAGCAGCCGCGCCGTGTACCGCGATGGTGTTCGTGTGGAGCAATCTGGTGAAGGGCGATCCCTATTTCACGCTGTCGCAAGTGGCACTCAACGATGCAATCATGATCTTCGCCTTCGCACCATTAGTGGCGTTGTTGCTCGGCATCGCCAGTATCGCCGTGCCGTGGGATACGCTGTTTTTCTCGGTAGTTTTCTACATCGTAATTCCGGTCATCATCGCGCAACTATTGCGCCGCCAATTATTAGCAAAGGGCGAAGCGGTATTCAAACAGGCAATGGAAAGAATTGCACCTTTATCAGTGAGTGCACTGCTATTGACCCTGGTATTGCTGTTCGCCTTACAGGGCAATGCCATCGTCGCGCAACCGCTGGTGATCGCGATGCTGGCCGTGCCAATTTTGATCCAGGTATTATTCAACGCAGGGTTGGCCTATAGTCTGAATCGAAGTTTAGGCGTGGCGCACTGTGTTGCTGCCTCCTCAGCTTTGATAGGCGCGAGTAACTTCTTCGAACTGGCGGTGGCAACCGCCATCAGTCTGTTCGGCTTTCAATCCGGCGCGGCGTTGGCCACTGTGGTCGGGGTGCTGGTCGAAGTGCCGGTGATGTTGCTGGTAGTGAAAATCGCCAATGCTACGCAACACTGGTATGCGTTTGGCAAACGTTGAGAAAGAAAGCAAATGGAGAAAGATGAGACAGGCTTAGTTTCATAGAAAAATAAGCCTGTCCGCCTTTACTTACTGGCAATGGGTTAAAGGATCATTGCAGTATGGGATATTTTCCCAACTGAACACCGCATGTTGGTGGGGGTCAATAGTCAGCTTCAGCCATTCTGCGGGTGCATTGGTAGAGCCTTGTACAGTGATGCGCGTCAGGTTAGTAACCGCTTGGGTGCCGTGGATCAAGCCCGATAAGCTGGTTGGGTCTGCAAGCGGTTGGTCTGTTTTATAGAGATGCGAGTCGCCATTAAGCAACAATACCGGGCGGCCAAACTGGACGGTCAGATCAGCCAGTTTTTGTACGAATCGTGTGTATTTATCCAGCCCATCGCCGCCAGACAAAAGTGCCGCCGAATCCCACATATCGGCTTGCACAGCAATGACCATCGCCTTGGCGTGATCATTGTGTGCTACATCGAATGCCGCTTGCAACCAGCGCATATCAGCGTCGGTGCGTTCAGCAACTTCCTGCATCTGTGCGCCCGGATTAGCGAACGAGCCAGACCATGGCAGAGTGTCATTGTTCGAACCCGGCAAATTTACCGTCACGAAAACGACCCCGGCATTTTCCCACATCACATTCTCGACAAACTGGGCGTCTGCCGGATAAGCCGGATCGAAGTTTTGTGCTTGGGTGCTGACGATTTTTTCAGGTATCCCGAGTGTATGGCCAGGCTTGGCGAAGAACAGGCTACGCACACTCGCCATCTCATTCAGTGGAGAGCCACTGCTTTTTTCCTTGCTCTTATGACAGTCAGTCCATTCGTTATCTCCCGGTGTATAAACCAAGGGGTCTTTGAATTGTTGAAACTGATAGTAGATACCTTGATTCCAGCCCGGATTTGAAGTCGATATGGGAGGGAGTATGTTGGCACTGGTGCAAGGCATACTGCCAGAATGAATATCGCCGACATGTATAACAAGACTGACATCGGGGTCGGCATTGACCGAGTTGATCAAGAGCGGGGCATTGTCGAGCAGGTTCTGGTTGTATGGCCAGTCACCAAAGACTGCGACCGTCAGTGGCTTGTCCGAATCAACATCGCCTCGGTCCTGCGCCATAGCTAATGTTGCCTGCGCGCAACTTGCAGCGAGGAGTACCATTGAGAGAAAAAATGTTTTCATGAGTTGCTCCTTCATAGGTGTTGGTTGCCGAAATTTTTGTCCAAGTTTTACCATTGCAATATTCGGTAAAACTGAATCAAACAATAGCTATGGCCTATTACAATTTAATGAAGATTTTAAGAATTTAATAATCTGGGGCAAAGGTTGGCGGAGAATAAAAAAGGGCATCATGAAGATGCCCTTAGTTTTTTGTGCAGTGCGTCAGATTTAGAAAGTGTGCTTCAAACCGAGGGACAGTACCGAAGGTGTAGTGCCGAAGCCAGCATTGGTGCTCGCTGCGCCAGAGCTTTGTGAGAAGCCGTAGTTGACGCCCTTGTCGTTGCGTATTCTGGTGTACAGGGCATACAGTTTGGTACGCTTGCTCAGACCGTGGTCGTAACCGATAGAAACCTGGGTTGCGCCACTATTTACCACTGAGCTCAGTTCACCCGCTTTAACATAACCAAGCTTAACGGCATCATTGCCGATGTTGTATTTCCCACCGACATAAAACGCTTTATGACCATAAACATCGGCTTGGGCTACGCCAAGATTATCAGTGGTCTTTTCGTACATGGCGGTCAATTCAAATGGTGCTTCTGGCCTGTAAGCAACGCCCAAACGGTTAGCAGATTCATCTTGACCCAGTTTGGTAGCGGTCACGTTGGACTCCAGTTTGTGTGATTCATGCGCCACAGAGCCATAGAATGGAGCCATATCGTACATCACAGCCAGGCTCATGAGGCTATCGCGCTTGTCTGTGTTGAGGGTATTGCCTTCTTTCAGGTTTACCGTCGCAATGGCGGCATTGAAACCGGAGAATGTTGGGCTGGTGTACATCAGAATATTCTGCGGGCGTTGTTCGAATCCGCCTGCCAAAGTAGCTTTAGCACCCATCAACGCACGATTGTCGCCGACGTTATCACCGAACATGTCCAGTTTGCGAGTGGCAAATTTGTATGGGGTATCATTGATGCCAAACAACACGGTACCCCAGCTTTCGCTCTTTAAACCGGCGAAAGTATTACGGCTGGCAAAGGTGTTTTTTGCCGCATCATCAAAGTTGATCTGTTGCTCTACCTGCCAGATCGCAGATAAGCCTTCACCCAGATCCTCGGAACCCTTGAAGCCAAACTTGGAAACGTTGCTCGATACCACGCGCTTTTTCACGCCAGTCACAGCGATGGCTCCATTAGCGGTGGTTGTGCCATTACCGGTATTGGCCAGATCATATGACACATCGGCCGTACCATAGAATGTGAAATTGCCATTATCGGCTAATGCCGCCAACGGTGTAACCAGTCCCCCCGCCAGTGCGAGCGCAAATACTTTTTTATGCATCATCATGATGACTCCTATAGTTGATATTAAAGCCGCCCTTGCGACCTCAGGCAGATTAACCATGAAATATGAAGAATTGATGAACGGGAGATGACAGTATTATTACATTGCAAAATCGCCGCTACGCTTTGAGGAAGTGTTTGGCATAGCGGCTGCTCATGCGCGACATCGGCAACAGGATGAGCAAATCGGCGGTGTTGAATTCCGGATCCCATGCTGGCTCGCCGCAGATGTAAGCGCCGAGCCGTAAATAACCTTTGAGTAATGGCGGAAGCGGCGCATCGAGATATTGATTCAGTGCATGCAGCGGCAGTGGGCAACGCGGAAATACACTGTATTCGGCAGGCGCGGAATATATTCGGTGCAGCTTGCGATAGATACTGGCTGCCACATGGCCGCCATCCGCCATGCTGATGCTGGCACAGCCGATCAGATATTCATGGCGATGTTGTTGCATGTATTGAGCCAAGCCGCTCCACAGATGGGTGATCGTCGCACCATCACGATAATCGCGATGCACGCAGGATCGTCCGACCTCCACCATGCGGTCGCTGAGATGTAACAGACGGGTTAAATCGAATTCGCTCTGTGAATAGTAGCCGCCAATTTTCTCCGCTTGACCGGGCGATAGGATGCGGTAGGTGCCCACGACTTTATTTTCTTGACTCTCGCGCACCAATAAATGCTCGCAGTATTTGTCGAAAATGTCGCGATCAATTCCTTCTTTGGCGCTGGGCAGGTTGGCGCCCATTTCTTCGGCGAACACTTTATATCTCAGGCGTTGCGCCTCCAATATTTCTGCCTCATTGTAGGCAAGGCTGGTTATTAAATGGCGATGAGCAACCGGTTTGGTTTGACGGTGAAGTTCCAGCATCGCATCCCCCGTTGAGTGGTTGAAGATGCGCACAGATTAGCGAGGTCTTGTTGCAGGGCGATGACGGAAAAATGAAGAAAATATGAAATTTTTACTTGGGAAATTGATTCAAATCGATAAGTAACCTATAAGCCGACTGTGATGAAAGAATGATTTGCGGAAAGGGCCGAGCTTCATGGCCTGTGACTGTTTGTCGGGTGATACCTATCGTTTGCAACCCTTGTGTAATGGCTGCTTGAGCAGTGCGTGCAAGCACGCGGCGATTTGCGTTAGCAGTCAGCAGCACCGGGGTGAATACCACTAATGCGTTGAGATGCGGGCAGCGCAAAATTTGCCATATGGATTGTGCCAATGTCATGTCGCCAACGAATGCGGCAGCAATTTCCAGCTCACCATCTTGGTCTTGGTAGCGTAGGGCAATAGGACAGAGCCTTGTTTCCGTCTCAATGGCGGGCTGGATAAGTGCCGAGTGAAAGTGCCCCACCTGTTTACCATCGGTCGTCGTGCCTTCCGGAAAAAGTCCTATACAAGTACCCTGCTTGAGCAAGCGGCCGACGTGCTGATTGACCAACGAGCTATTCTGATGTGTTGACTTTGGGCGCATTGCCCGATCAATAAAAATTGTGCCGCTACGTTGGCACAGCCAGCCGATGAATGGCCAAGCGCGTACCTCCGATTTGGCGATGAAGCGCACTGGATGAATCGCATTCAACACAAAAATATCCAACCATGAAATATGGTTTGCGACGATCAAACATCCCCCTTCGCCGCGTCCGGGTTGTGGCCCCTCAATTTGCAGGCCAATGTTGAAGATACCCAAC
The DNA here is from genome assembly GCA_025362155.1 of Gallionella sp. Classification (GTDB taxonomy): domain Bacteria; phylum Pseudomonadota; class Gammaproteobacteria; order Burkholderiales; family Gallionellaceae; genus Gallionella. The sequence continues at coordinate 6,913 of JANYHX010000229.1, forward strand.
AATTGCCTACTCCATATCTTCATGGTACGGCGTTGGCCGGTTTGATTAAGATATGGGTAAATGATTGCCAGCAACATCCCATAAAGAAGATGTACGGCGAGGCGGCTGGCGCGTAACACGCTGACCAGTATGTTTAGTGGAGGGTTTTTCTTATCCATAATAATAGGCACCCGCACTCTCAGGCACTGCTTCGGGTAACTCGTGTTGTGGCAGTCGCCGCCGTTCAATGAACAGGCTGTTGCCAGGTTTTTTCTTGGCCATTTTTTTGGCAGAGGTAGCGGCTTCCGCCACCTCTTGGTGTGAATCAAATAATTCCGGGTTAACCAAGATTACGCCGATTGAAAGCGTGGGCAATGGGTGATGAACCATGCGACCCTGACGATCCGCGCTCAGATAACCGCCGATTGAGCGATGATCTTTATCGAACAGCACCGAGGAAGTGTGCGCAAAAGTAGAGAGTGCCCGATGGCAACGTTGTTCCCAATCCGGGCTTTGCAGCACCAAAATAAAATCATCACCGCCAATATGCCCGATAAAATCCTGCGCAGGATCGCAGAAATTGCCGAGTAGCCTAGCGGTAAACTGGATCAGCTCGTCACCCTTGCGATAGCCGCATACATCGTTGAAAGGTTTGAAATTGTCGAGGTCACCGTAACAGACTGCGAACGATTTTCCAGCTTGAAGTAAATACTCAATGTGCTCATTGATGGGGACATTGCCGGGTAACAATGTCAGCGGGTTGGCATAGCGCGCAGTTTCAATCTGGGCTTTGGTGATTTCTCGCAGCAGGTCTTGTCCGGTGCCGATCCCGAGGTAGCGGCCTTGCTCGGTGATGATAAAGCCATCTGTAAAGTGCCGAATTTCGGCTTCACTCAAAAATCCGCTTAGCTCATGGATAGGGGTTGATTTCTCCACCTGCAATGGCGACTTATTCATCATGTCGGCACAAGGTTTTTTGCCTAGCAATTCGCGGCGGTAAGGCTGGGCAAGGCTATCCACAAATTCATAACGATTGATCAATCCAACCGGACGTCCATTTTTAACCACAGGTATAGCCCGCAAGTTTTTATTAGCAGAAAAATCGGCCAAAATTTTTTCAATCTCTGTTTCTAGTTGTGCCGGCTCGACATAACTCAAAATTGTTTCCACCGTAACACTACGAACATTGTTATAAAGTTGCTCAAGGGGAGGATTTTTTACGTTAATCAGACAGCCGACTTCTGCACACGGATTTAATGGCGGGATGTGATTGGGGCGCCCAATAAAATAGCCTTGTCCACCGACGATCCCCATATCGCGTATCACCTTGAATTCTGCGGCTGTTTCGATCCCTTCTGCAATTACCTGTGTTCCAGAACTGAGGGCGATACTTTGAATCGACCTTAGAAACTGTTGTTTGAGGGGGTCGGAATTTACGCCTTGCACGAAATGCATGTCTACCTTCACATATTCCGGGCGCAGTTCAGACCACAAACGCAAACTAGAAAATCCTTCGCCCAAATCATCTATCGCAATTTGAAATCCC
>JANYHX010000252.1 GCA_025362155.1 Gallionella sp.
CCCACTGCTGAAGTGCCTGTGACTAACATGGTACGCGACGAAATTGTGCCACTTGAGCAGCTGCCAATGAAGTTTGTCGCGCACACGCCGTGCTTCCGCTCCGAGGCAGGTTCCTACGGCAAGGATACACGCGGCATGATACGCCAGCATCAGTTCGACAAGGTGGAGCTGGTGCAGATGGTTCATCCTGATGAATCCTACGCCGCGCTGGAGCAGTTGCTCGGCCATGCTGAAACAATATTACAGAAACTGGGGCTGCCCTATCGCGTGGTGAAATTGTGCACTGGCGATATGGGCTTTTCTGCCGCGCTGACCTATGACATCGAAGTGTGGCTGCCCGCGCAGAACACCTACCGCGAGATTTCCTCGTGCAGCAACTTCGAAGCGTTTCAGGCGCGCAGGATGCAGGCGCGCTTTCGCAATGCGCAGGGCAAGCCGGAGTTGCTGCATACGCTGAATGGTTCGGGACTCGCAGTAGGGCGCACGCTGGCGGCGGTGCTGGAAAACAATCAACTCGCTGATGGGAGCGTTGTTATACCTGAAGTGCTCCATCCTTACATGGGCGGCTTAGAAAAGCTTTCCCCTTATATCTGAACATTGGTGAATGCGGGTAGGATCAATGCAACAAGCCTCGCAATGGCTTGGTGAGTTTATAAGAGATTGAAGTTTGTTCTGGCTCCAGTCGTTTCAACATATCGTAATAATTGCGGATGCTCTCCACCAAAATCACCGCTTCCCCGCCGCGCGCATAACCGTGTTTTAGTGTGGTGTAATAATTGGGGCGGTTTAGTAACGGCATCCATTTCTTCACGTCTGACCAGCTGTCCGGGTTAAGCCTGGCACGCGCAGTTAGAATACGTGCATCCTCGAGATGGCTATAACCCTGATTGTAGGCGGCCAGCGCGAACCAGGTGCGATCAGGCTCGGGAATACGAGCGGGCAGTTTTTCCTTGAGCTGCAGCAAATATTTTGCGCCGGCGAGGATACTTTCACGCGCATCCAGACGATTACTCACATCCATCCAGTCCGCAGTGTCTTCAGTCAGCATCATCATGCCGCGCACATTAGTGGAAGAGGTAGCGAGCGGATCCCATTGTGATTCCTGATACGCCAGTGCCGCCAGCAATCGCCAGTCCTCCCCAGTAAGTTCTGCTGCTTCTTCAAACATGCTCCGAAAATTTGGCAACACTGTACCAATTCCGGCAATGAAGGCCGTAGTATCCATTCCATCCAGACGGTTGAGGTGACCATAGTAGCGGTCCAGCAGGCGATGCAGCGTCCCATCTTGCTTTATACCAGCGAAAAAAATTCTAACCTGTTCGAGCAAGGCGGGATCCGCATCTTCGGGAAATCCCCATGCGAGTTGGGAGAGGGGCGCAATATCAATATCATCGACCAGATTGGAATAGTAGTGGCTCGCATCGGCAAATTGCAGTTCATTGGCCGCCGCGCAATCGAGCGTACCTTCACTTACATCAGTTAACAAATCTTGGATGGTACGGCCATATTGAGTTGTCCATTGCAAGGAGGGCAAATTTTTCTGCGCTTCGCGTAAAGCCGTTTCTTGCGCTGATCCCGCTATTGCCGCTAATTTAATAGAAGTGAGACCAGTGAGATTTTTTAAAGGCGGCACGTCGTCATTACATACTACTAATTCATGCACGCTCTGGTAGCTGGGGCCAAATTGCAATGCAGCAGGATTGTTCTCGAGACGTAATGGAACAGCAGCCAGGTGTGCCTGATGTTTACGCAATGCAGGAAGCACTTCATCTTGTGGTAGTGGAACGATTGCTAGCGTGACATGCAATCGCTTCGCGAACAAACGCGCCAATTCGCGTTCAAATTCCGCTTCAGGGCCCTGTGCGATTTCCGGAACCAATACCACCAGCTTGCCAGCATTCCATGCCGTAATTTGTTGCTCACAGCCCGCAAGTAACAGGCATAAGGTAATCAGTAGTGCTTTTATACATTGAGTCGGATTCTGCATGGGAACATTCTGCACGAAATTGAAGGTTGCTGGTAGAATGCGCGCCGCTGTTTGTCAACTTATCCGGAGAGGTGGCAGAGTGGTCGAATGTACCTGACTCGAAATCAGGCGTAGCGTTTACGCTACCGTGGGTTCGAATCCCACCCTCTCCGCCAATAAGAAGTGCAATCACCCTTCACTCTCGAACCTTATGCGCTCAAGTCCTATGTGTCCTACCGCACTGTAAGACCTATATGAGGCGGATATTATAAAACCTGTATTTTCTGTAAAAGTTAAGGGGATCATTCCTTCGTTAATTCACTTCTTCGTTAAATTAAGGTGCCTATCATGATACAAGATACAACGATACAAGACCCAACCACAACACAAAAAATACAAGCTCAACTCTTTCAAGCGCGACAAATGAAATTGGAAGAATTGCACGATCAGCAAGCAATGATAGAAAGAACTCAAGCTGAAGTTGAAGCACTTGACGCAAAAATCGCAGATAACGAAAAATTATCCGACCATAGCTAAACGATTCCTCGGGAAGGGCTTTCTCACGAAATTTCAAGTATCTAGTTGGTGGTAGGGTTTCGGCACACTCTAAAAATGCTACATTGATTTATAGAGCAATAGAAGCCGATGAGAATGACCAAGATAAAATAGGCCCTATTGAGGAAAGTGCTTGCAAGCAAAAAAATTGTGCTACGATGAGGGTTGCTAGTTCGTTGTCCTGTTTTTAATTTTAGATTACTGGGAGGTAATAATGGCACTTATCGCGACAATTGCTTCAGTGGGTACTGCAACGGCGGCAGTTTTGTTTCTATTGTGGATGATCAAACAGCTCTTCACGCGCCAATAATCAATGTGACACGATAGGATTATAAAAAATAAAAACCAGCAGCAAGCTGGTTTTTATTTTTTAAGGACTGCAAATGGTCCAGAATAAACCCCGCATGGATACTCCATCCTCTCTTTTCGTTAACCCTTTTTAAACACCTTGGGGATTAACATCTTATAGTTCTCCGCTGCTCCGCCTTATTTCCTTGAACCCTTAGGTTTTAGAGTACTTGATTTTTAAGGATATGTTACTTAAACAAGTATTTAAATTACCTTGCTCTGTTAGTTGCTGGCGTGGCTGCTCGACGTTGTCTTCTTCCTGTCTTCCGCCAGAAACATATTGCACACTTTATGAGACAAAGGAGTGCAGATGCAGCAGGAAGAATTGGCTAAGGCGTATAGGGCTGGAGGCGAAACAGGCGGCATGCTTGCCGGATGGAAACGATCAAGGCAGAGGCCCCCGGCGGCTGGGAATACTCAAGTTCTGGGACAAACACGGATTAGCGGCAACGCGGGATGCCTCTCGGGTACCCCGGCGCAGCGTTATCGCTGGGAAGCAGCTTTATCTGGAATCCGACAGCAAAGCCCATGGGCTGGCTAACCAAAGCCGTGCACCCAAACAGCGGCGAGCCCGCGCCTAGCCAAGTGAAATCATGGCACGATTAGGGGGGCGATTATGACCTGTGCTTTCCTAGCGCCGATTTGTACGTACAGGCTATTACCTGACGCGGCGCTGGAAAACGCGGCTTGATCGCAATCATCATCCTTGAACTTCCGGTACCGGAGTCGAATTGTTTTTGGGAAATTTAAGGGCTGGGTCACAGTTCTCACAAACTTTGGCAAGCACGTCGCGAATGACTACCACCGCGTTAGCGTTTTGCAGTGTAACCGTCGTGGTGCCGGAGTGGGTGTGTCCGGTTTTGCAGATCACGCATTTCATGATTTTTTCAAACATCAAGAAATTCTTTGGCACTCCGGCAAATTCAATCACTGTCGGCATTCAAAATTTTGAATTTTATAAATTACTGGTGAACGTCTGGCAACTGTACGATAATTCGGCCGCGCCTCCCATGTTTAACAAATTTGCACGCCGTTTTATCCTGCGTCGAACTCAAACCTTTCGTTCATTATGAATACCACTGAAAAACAAACCGGCGCAGTCCTGAAACAAACAGGGAAAGATAAAACTGCGCACAACCCGATTAAAATTATTCCGTTGCAGCAACGTCTGCGCAAGCCGGAATGGATACGCGTGAAGTCCGGTAGCGGGCAGGGCTATCACGACGTGAAGCGGATATTGCGCGAACACAATCTGCACACGGTGTGTGAGGAGGCTTCATGTCCGAACATCGGCGAGTGCTTCGGCAAAGGCACGGCGACCTTCATGATCCTGGGCGACATCTGCACGCGGCGCTGCCCGTTCTGCGACGTGGGCCACGGCCGGCCGCTGGCACCGGACGCGGACGAGCCGCGCCATCTCGCCGAAACCATCGCGAAGCTGAAGCTGCGCTACGTCGTCATCACCAGCGTGGACCGGGACGACCTGAAGGACGGCGGCGCGCAGCACTTCGTCGACTGCATCCGCGCAGTACGGGAAAAATCGCCTTCCACCACGATCGAGGTGCTGGTGCCCGATTTCCGCGGGCGGCTGGACCGCGCCCTGGAGATCCTGGTGAACGCCCCGCCGGACGTCATGAACCACAACCTCGAGACGGTGCCGCGCCTGTACCGCGAGGCACGGCCGGGCTCCGACTACGGCGGCTCGCTGAATCTGCTCAGGCGCTTCAAGGCCATGGTGCCGAACGTACCGACCAAGAGCGGGCTGATG
>JANYHX010000282.1 GCA_025362155.1 Gallionella sp.
CACTGTTTTGGCGGTATCGAGCCGCACCTTCGGCGCGACCCTTTTGATCTTGGCCAGCCCCAACACGGCCATACTGCGGATATACAGCCAGCCGATGTCGAACTCGTACCACTTGTTGGAGAGCTTGGCCGAACCGATATAAGCATGGTGATTATTGTGCAGTTCTTCGCCGCCGATCAGGATTCCCCACGGTACGATGTTGGTGGAGGCATCGGCAGGCTGGAAGTTGCGATAGCCCCAATAATGTCCGGCGCCATTGATGATGCCCGCCGCCGTGACCGGTATCCAGATCATCTGTACTGCCCACATAGTGATACCGATCGGTCCGAACAGCAGCACATCGATAACCAGCATCAGCATGATGCCCAACGAACTGTGACTGGTATAAAGGTTACGCTCCAGCCAATCGTCCGGCGTGCCGCGGCCATATTTTTCCAGGGTCTCCAGGTTTTTGGCTTCCTTGCGGTACAGCTCGGCGCCTTCCAGCAGAACTTTCTTGATGCCCACTATTTGCGGGCTATGCGGGTCATCAGCGGTTTCGCATTTAGCGTGATGCTTGCGATGGATGGATGCCCATTCCTTGGTGACTGTGCCGGTGGTCAGCCACAACCAGAAGCGGAAGAAATGACTGGCGACGGGGTGCAGCTCCAGTGCGCGGTGTGCCTGATGGCGATGTAAAAAGATGGTCACCGATGCGATGGTGATGTGGGTGAGTGCCAGTGTGGCGAGCACATAGCCCCACCACGGTAAATCCAGTAAGCCAGAGAACATGATACCTCCTGATGCCGCTGTAACAACCATGCCATTTTACAGAAGCGCGGGTGATTGCGGGTAATAAGTTCGTTTAGTAGTTGCAGCAAAAAAGACTGATATTTTTAATACCTGGGGACCGGAAAGCGATTAATCAATCCCTGAAGGCGCCAATACATGGTTATTTTTATGGCTGGCCGGTTTTTGATAAAATTTCTCTATGCTATCCGGCTGTATCCCTTATAATATGCGGCATTCAGGCAATAGCCTGGTTTCACTTCAATTGATTAAGGTAGCATGTCGAATAATACAAGCAGAGTAACAGTCATTTCGCAAGGCGATTTGAACAGTAACGGGAATATTACCAAAAAAGGTGCATTTTATTCATGGAATGATTATGACCGTCACTATCTCGCCGAGGGTGATTCGTGGTTCTCTTTCAGCGATATTTTGTCCCCGAGCTTCCTCTACCGGTTCGGCCACAGTGTCCCGCTCAAGCAACATACACTGATCGTCAATTGTTCCTATCCCGGCGATACGCTTGCCAAGATGGTGACTCGCAGGAATAGCAATATATTTCACAAACTGCTGGCCGAATGGGAATGGGACGGCATCCTGTTGAGCGCCGGCGGGAATGACATCATCGAAGCCGCGCTGGAGAAGAAAGGCATCCTGCAACGAAGCGTCAGCCCGTCAAGTTACCAGGACTTTATAATCGATAGCGCCATGGATGCGCTCAAGGATCATCTCGATCATCACTTCAGGCATCTGGTGCACCTGCGTGACACAGCCGGGAAAGAAGCAAACCGTTCCATCCCGATCTTCTACCACACCTACGGCTACCCGATGCCCCGGAATGCGCCTGCTTCGGTTGCGGGTCCATGGTTGTACAAGGCCTTCAAGCAAAAGAACATCCATCCCCAATTCTGGGAAGACCTGTCGGATGGCTTGATGAACGAGTTGGCCGGCCTGCTGCGCAACTTTACATCCATCAGCGCCAATCTTCAGCTGGTCGATACGCTCAAGCAGGTCAACCTCGAGCGTGCCAGCGTGGACAGCCACGGCAGCAGCGGCGACTGGCTGAACGAGATCCATCTCAACGACAACGGCAAGGACAAGTTTGCGCAGTTCTGGGCGCAGTTCCTCTGATCTGAAAGCGCCTTTCTCATCCCTTCTTCTTCCGGTTACCCTACAATCGGAATCTTTTGCCCCGAACGATATAAGCATTAACACCTATCTGGGGAATTAGTGGTCAAATTGACGTTTAATTAACCTTGTGAGCTTGAAGGCCACTAGGCTAGTATCAATTCGCGAAGTTAATTATAAAAAAGGCTATGGGTACTTTCAGAAAACTAAAGGCGGTGCGAGCATTGATTAGCAGCCTGCCGGGACTACGAACCTATAAGGATTTCGATATTACCGTTGAGATCGGCTTCCATCAGGAAAATGGAAAGCCGATCAGCCTGAAACAACTGCTGCTGTTGGAGGTCGCCTCGGCCGCAACAGTGCGCCGCCATCTCGCCAACTTGATCAAGGACGGAACTGTCATCCGGCACGTGTCGAAAGACGATCGCCGCTCGGTTCACTATACGCTCAGCAAAATCGCCACCAGCTCGCTGGACCATTATCTTAAGCAAATCATTCGATCGTTAGCCTGATCGGCGACCCTATTTCGTGGTGGTCGAATTTAAGGGGCATGATGGATATTTCATGGACAAAGCAGCTAAGTGTCGGAAATAGGGTCATCGACTCTGCGCACAAAGAATTACTCGGTATGGTCAATAGAATGGGCTATCTGGTTAAAGTAAAAGACTGTTCTGCCATAGCGGAGGAATTCAAACTGCTCGAAGAACGGTTACGCGCTTATTTTGCAGTCGAAGAATCCATTGCGCAGGCGGTCAACTTTCATTTTGCATCACACAAACTGGCGCATCAAAGCATGCTTGATCAGTTTCAGCGCACAAGGGGTGATCTGGCGGCCATGAATGGCATGTGGTCTGACGATGATGGAGAGAAGCGCTGCTGTATTTTGAGGGATCGTCTGGTTAAACACTTCAAGGAAGAAAGTGCGCGATTGAAGCTGGTGCTGGACACCCATCTCTACGACCTCCAGCCTGGTTGATGGGCGCGCAACTTATCTATCTTTATATCGCCTTCCTGCTTCATCTAAGCCCGTTCCAGCACCGCCGCAAAAAATCCGTCTGTGCCATGCAGATGCGGGCGCAGTGTCAGATAATCACCTGCCGCTAGTTCGATCTTCTGTTGCTGCAAGATTCCGCTGGCTGGACGCAACACGAAATCGGAATGTGTGGCGAGGAACGCTTGCACGATGTGCTGATTCTCCTCCGGCAGGATGCTGCACGTTGCGTACACCAGGCGCCCGCCCTTTTTCAGCAGGCGGCTGGCGGAGGCGAGGATGGCGGCCTGCTTCAACGTGAGTTCTTCGATGCTGCCGGGCGATTGGCGGAACTTCAGATCGGGGTTGCGACGCAGCGTGCCGAAGCCGCTGCACGGTGCGTCCACCAGCACGCGGTCTATTTTCCCTGCGAGGCGTTTTACTTTGAGATCGTTCTCGTGCGCAATCAGCATCGGCTGGATGTTGCTGGCGCCGGAGCGCTTCAGGCGCGGCTTGAGATTGGCGAGGCGTTTTTCCGAAACATCCATCGCATACAAGCGCCCTTGCGAATTCATCAGGGCTGACAGCATCAGCGTTTTGCCGCCAGCACCGGCGCAGAAATCCACCACCATGTCGGTGCGTTTGGGCGCGAGCAGGAAGCCGAGCAACTGGCTGCCTTCGTCCTGCACTTCGACTTTGCCCTCGGTAAACAGCGCATCCTTGTTCAGCGGGATTTTTTCCTTGAGGCGGATGCCGAGGGGCGAGTAGGGCGTAACCGCCGCTTCGATCTTTTGGTTGTGCAGTTGCTGCAACACGTCTTCGCGTTTGGCGAGCAGCGTGTTGACGCGGATATCCAGCGGCGCGCCTTGTTGCATGGACTTGCCTATCGTGAGAATGTCTTTGTCGGAATAGGACACGCGCATTTTTTCCACCAGCCATTCGGGCAGTTCGGCTTGCACCGGCAATGGCAGTTCCTCGATCTTCACGCCCTTCACGGTAGCGAGCCATTCCTTTTCACCGTGCTTTAACACCGGTTCGAGTTCGCGCAGGTTATAGCCGCCGAACCTGAGCAGATAGGCGAGCGCCATGCGGCGTGGTGTGGCGGCTCCGACACGGTGTTGCGCAGCATCCGGTGCGGGAGGGGTCGCCTCGCGCCCGCTCCCTGAAACGGTC
>JANYHX010000298.1 GCA_025362155.1 Gallionella sp.
CCCGGCAGCTGCCGGGCTACCCCCGGCGGTTTGATTTTGATGTGTACTTATCAGCGCGCCAGCCGCTTTGCGGCTACCCTTCGACAAGCTCAGGGCGAACGGCGTAAAATGTCGGGCAACCCGGCGAAGTTGATTTATAGGTATTGTTTAATGCAAATCATCACCACCATCGCCGAACTCCGCACCCGTCTAACCAACGAACGCACCATCGTCTTCGTCCCGACCATGGGCAATCTGCACGATGGTCATTTCAATCTGATGCGTCTTGCTCGCGAGCATGGCAAATGCACCAAAGGTACGCAATCCGCTAACCAGCAAGCTGGTTGCGGAGTTGTCTGCGTGGTGGCGAGCATCTTTGTAAATCCGCTGCAATTTGGGCGCGGTGAAGATTTCGACACCTACCCGCGCACGGTGGAAGCAGACTGTACCAATCTGCATGGCAGCGCAGATGTGGTGTTCACCCCGACTGTCAACGAAATGTATCGCTCACAGCAAAACGTTTTCGTCGAGCTGCCGACTATCGCCAAGGAGCTATGCGGCGCATCGCGTCCCGGACATTTTCGCGGCATGGCGACGGTGGTGTTGAAGCTGTTGAACATCGTGCAGCCGCAGGCTGCGCTGTTCGGCAAGAAGGATTATCAGCAGCTGCATATTATTCGCCATATGGTCGCGCAACTGAATTTGCCGGTACGCATTATTGCCAGTGAGACAGTGCGTGCGGTAGATGGCTTGGCGCTGAGTTCGCGCAACCAGTATTTGAGCGCGGATGAACGCGGCGAGGCAATTTCCCTGTATCAAACACTGCAAGGGGTACGCCAGGCTATCCTCCACGGTGGGCTGGACTTTGAACAATTGCAGCAGCAAGCAGTCAAAACCCTTAGTGACAGGGGCTGGCTGGTGGACTATATAACGATACGCAACCAGTCCGATTTGTTACCAGCAAGCGGAGTGGGATGCGATCTGGTGATTTTGGCAGCGGCGAAGTTGGGCAATACTCGTTTACTGGATAATGTTGAAGTTTGTCTGGTTAATTGATGACTTGTTGATAGATGACTTGAAACTTGTTTTGTGGTGGATTGCCTGCCTTGGTATAATTCGCGCCCACTGAAATAAAGGGTTTCCTATGCAAAGAATCATGCTTAAAGCCAAGTTACACCGGGTGCATGTGACGCACTCCGAGCTGGACTACGAAGGCTCGTGCGCGATTGATGACGATTTACTGGATGCCGCCGACATCAGGGAATATCAGCAGATTGATATTTACAACATCACCAATGGTGAGCGTTTCACCACTTACGCCATCCGCGCGCAACGCGGCTCCGGCATCATTTCCGTGAATGGTGCGGCGGCGCATAAGGCTCGCCCGGGCGACATTATCATCATCGCCAGCTATGCGATGTACAACGAAATCGAGTTGCAAAAATACCATCCCCAGCTCGTCTATGTGGACGAGCACAATCGCATCATCGCGCAACGCGATCAGATTCCGGTGCAGGCTGCTTAGAAAGCAGTCACAGTAAAACTCGTAGCTGCAATTATTGATGTTGAAAATATCCAATCACCTGGCTATCCCGGATGCCGAGATCGAATTGAATGCCATTCGCGCGCAGGGGGCGGGCGGACAGAATGTTAATAAAGTCTCCACCGCCATTCATCTGCGTTTCGACATCACGGCATCGTCGTTGCCGGATGACTATAAGGAAAAACTCCAGCTAACGACGGATAGGCGCATCACCAGCGATGGGGTAATTATCATCAAAGCCCAGCGCTATCGCAGCCAGGACAAGAATCGCGACGATGCGTTGGCGCGCCTGGTTGCTTTGATCCAAAGCGCGGCCTTCACGCCCAAGACCCGCACCGCAACCAAGCCAACCAGAGCCTCAAAGAAACGACGGCTGGAGAGCAAGACTCAGCGCGGACAACTGAAAACATTGCGCGGCAAAGTTGACGATTAATTGAAATAATTAGATTTCAAAATGCAAAAAGCCGGACTAGGCCGGCTTTTTTATTGCTGTTGTGTAGCAATATTATTTGAGGGGCTGAAGTAGATTAGCCTAAATGTTAAGCTAATCAGATTGAAGATAAGCCATTGTAAGTTAATAAGGAAACAGCAGTTAAGATAGAGGTGGCTCCGCTTGATTGGACAGAATTTCCCATTTCTGAAGTGGATGCCTTGCAGTTAATGCCTACGCTGCTTTGGGCAATGCGGGGTTTCCGAAGTAGAACTCATCTGGCGTTTGGTCGTCAAGCGCCGTGTGAGGC
>JANYHX010000312.1 GCA_025362155.1 Gallionella sp.
GATAATGGCGCCCATTAAGGACAGCTTTGGATTTAGGGAAGGTCAACCAGACCAGCGCATTGAACAAATCATGCCAATTGTTTGCGCGCATTTGCACCTCGCCGCTGAGATAACAGCGCGGCTCGTATTGCGCTTCAAAGGAAAGTTTACCGGATGTCTGCGCCACGAAGTGCAACGGCCTTCCCCTCTGCACGGTAACGGGTGATGGTCGCGCCGCCAGCAAAGTATTGCAATCGTGGATTGTGGGGAAATTTCCCGTTTCAAGCTTGGCAAGCATGGTACGCAACGGCGCGAACAGCGGCGATTGCAGCAATGCTGCCCTGCTCCATTCGGGTGTTTGTTTCATCAGTGGATTATTTTTAGAGGATGATTTTCAGCGCAAGGCCAAGCACGGCGCAGACCGCGATCACCTCGATAACGGTGCGCTTGTAACGGAACAGCGCAATGGTCGCTGCCAGCGCGATCAATGCGGATACCCAGTCAAATACACCAGCAAAGCCTTTCGGCCACAACACGTGATAGCCAAAAAACAAAGCCAGATTGAAAATCACCCCAACCACTGCCGCAGTGATGCCGGTGAGCGGGGCGGTAAATTTCAAATCGCCATGCGTGCTTTCCACCAATGGCCCGCCGAGAAAAATAAAGATGAACGACGGCAGGAAGGTGAAGAACGTTACCACTGCCGCAGCGCTCGCAGCAGCAGTGAATAACGCCTCCGGGCCGAACAGCGCCCCGCTCCATCCGCCGACGAAACCGACAAATGCAACTACCATGATCAGCGGCCCCGGCGTGCTCTCGCCTAACGCCAGCCCATCCATCATTTGCAATGTGGTAAGCCAGTGATAGTGTTCCACCGCCCCTTGATAGACATATGGCAGCACCGCGTACGCACCGCCGAAAGTCAGCAACGCCGCCTTGGTGAAAAACCAGCCCATCTGCGTAAATGTACTCTGAGTCCCGAATTGCACGACCAGCAATAACATCGCCATGGTCCAGAGAGTGATACCCGCCAATGCCACGCGCAACAAGCGCGCCCAGCTGAAGCGCGCATGTTCGGGCGTTGGCGTATCGTCGTCTATCAATGCCGCGCCCGCACTTTTACCCGCCTTGCCGTGTCCGCCGCCGGTGGCGAATTTTTGCGGCGCGACCTTGCCGCCCATATATCCGATCAATCCTGCTGCGAGCACAATCACGGGAAACGGCACATTGAATGCAAAAATGGCAAGAAACGCCGCACCCGCTATCGCCCACAACACACCATGTTTCAACGCGCGTGAGCCAATGCGATAGGCGGCGAACAGCACGATGGCAGTGACCGCCGGTTTGATACCGTAAAGTATTCCGGCCACTGCCGGCACATTGCCGTAGGCGAGATAGACCCACGACAGGAATATCAAAATGAACAGCGACGGCAGCACGAACAGCGTGCCCGCAATAATCCCGCCCCAGGTCTTGTGCATCATCCAGCCCAGGTAAACTGCCAGTTGCTGCGCTTCCGGGCCCGGCAGCACCATACAGTAATTGAGCGCATGCAAAAAACGGCGTTCCGAAATCCAGCGTTTTTTCTCGACCAGATCCTGGTGCATGATCGCGATCTGCCCCGCCGGGCCGCCGAAGCTGATGAAACCGAGTTTCAGCCAATACCAGAAAGCCTGGGACAGCGTGACCGGTTCAGGGGGCAGCATGTCGTCAACTTGGACGTTATCGGAAATTTTCTGCTGTGATGTGCCCATGACTCCTCCTTGGAAAAATTTCCATTAAGAGCAGGCTCTTGGACGGAGTATCGTCTTAAGGGTGCCTCTAAAAATTCAGAGTTCGCCCAAATGCAAGGCGCGGAAAAAATTTTCGCAGCGCCGCATATATTTAATCTGTCAGCAAGAAATTTTTTTCGCAACGCAGCATTTGGGATGAAATGTGGATTTTTAGAGGTGCCCTAAAGCGGGGAGGCCGCTTATCCCCGATAAGCGACATTATCTATTTTTCGATGCTCACATTCAACACGACCCCGCCTAATTTTACTGCCCGTTCACGATGCCCGTTACTTGCAGCGGCGCCAGCCGTGCGCGTATCGTCGCCTCATCCAGCTTCGGCGAACACAATTCGATGAAACGGTAAGCAAAGCTGCGCAGATAATGGCCGCGCCGCAACGCAATGTAAGTGGTATTCGCGCCGAACAGTTGCTCGCATTTCACCAGGCGCAAATCGGTATCCTTGGCCGGGTTGAACGCCATCGAAGCAATAATGCCTATGCCCATGCCCAGCTCCACATAGGTCTTTATTACATCCGCATCCAGCGCTGACATCACAATGTCGGGTGAGATACCGGCTTTTGAGAACGACTCGTCGATCCTGGCGCGCCCCGTCAGTCCTTCGTGATAAGTGACAATGGGATATTGGGCTATCGCCTGCAAGGTCAGCGGTTTAACCTTTTCCAGCGGATGCCCGACAGGCACGATCACCTCGTGATACCAGGAGTAATAGGGAAACGTATCCAGTTTGGTGACATCGTGCAATGCTTCGGTGGCCACGCCGATGTCCGCCTCACCGCTCAGCAGCATGGACACAATCTCATTCGGGCCGGCCTGATGCAGCTTGAGATGCACCTTGGGAAATGATTTCTTGAACTCGTTGATAACCTGCGGCAGCGCATAGCGCGCCTGGGTGTGCGTGGCAATCACCGTGAGCTGGCCTTCGTCGCGCTTGCTGTATTGCTCGACCAGATTCTTGATATTGTTCGCATCGAGCAGGATGCGCTCGACGATTTCCAGCAATTCGCGCCCCGGATCAGTCAGGCCGAGCAACCGCTTGCCTTTGCGCATGAACAGCTCCACGCCCAATTCGTCTTCGAGATCCTTGATGTGTTTGGACACGCCGGACTGCGAAGTGAACAGCGCATTGCCGACCTCGGTGAGATTGAAGTTGCAGCGCGCTGCCTCGCGGATAATGCGTAATTGCTGGAAATTCATCTAGCGTGCCTTTCTGAAAAAATCGGACTATCTGTTATCGCCCGTTCGTGCTGAGTACCTTGCGAAGCAAGGTGTATCGAAGCATGAAGCTCCTTCTGCCGAATATTCGCACCCCTTCGATACGCGCAAACAAACGCGCTACTCAGGGCGAATGGATATTCTTTCGTCACTGTAATTTCACTGTCTCAAATACGCGGCACTGGCGCGGACGGATGAACACCTTGTCGCCATTTGCCAATGGTGCAGCATCGAAACGCTCGCGGCTCAGTTCGATCTCGATGACTTCGCTGCTGCTGTCTGCCACCACCTCTACTCTTACCACCGATCCGATTGCACGCACCAGTTTAACCTCAACCGGCAGGGCAGTATCGTCTTGCGCTGTGGTGCTGATGTCAATGTCATGCGGACGCACGTAGGCTACCGCATCGCCGTGCTGCTGTGTCCACGGCGCGTGATCGCGGCTGTGGAACAGGTTCACATTGCCGATAAACTGATATACAAATGGCGTGGCCGGTGCAGCATACACCTCATCCGGCGTGCCGATCTGCTCTATCCTGCCCTTGTTCATCACCACTACACGGTCGGCTACCTCAAGAGCCTCTTCCTGATCGTGCGTGACGAAGATGCTGGTGATGTGCAGTTCGTCATGCAATCGGCGCAGCCAGCGGCGCAGCTCCTTGCGCACCTGCGCATCGAGCGCGCCGAACGGTTCGTCCAGCAATAATATCTGCGGCTCGACCGCCAGCGCGCGCCAGTGCAATGCGCTGCCGCTGCCCGCCGGAAAGCTGCGCGGGATAACGGTCAGCGAGAAAATCGAGTTGCACCAGATTAAGCAAATCATGCACACGGCGCTTGATCTCTGCCTCGTGCGGACGCTGCTTTTTCGGTTTTACGCGCAGGCCGAACGCGACATTCTCGAACACCTTCATGTGGCGGAACAGCGCGTAATGCTGGAACACGAAACCGACATTACGCTCGCGCGCATCGCGCTGCTCGACATCCTTGCCATGGAACAGCAGCTTGCCGTAATCCGCCACGTCCAGTCCGCCGATGATGCGCAGCAACGAAGTCTTGCCGCAGCCGGACGGACCGAGCAGCGCCAGTAACTCGCCGCTGTTCACTTCCAGGTTGATGTTATCCAGTGCTTTATATGTGCCGAAATACTTGTTCAGGTTTTCTATCGTGATACTCATTTTTAAGCTCCATGATGCAAAGGTTCGCCGCTGCGTTTTGCCTGCCATTCCACCAGCGATTTCACCAGCAATGTAACCAGCGCCAGCAAAGCCAGCAGTGAAGCCACTGCGAAGGCGGCGACAAAGTTATATTCGTTGTAAAGTATCTCGACATGTAGCGGCATGGTGTTGGTCATGCCGCGGATATGGCCGGACACCACGGATACCGCGCCGAACTCGCCCATTGCGCGCGCGTTACACAGGATCACCCCATACAGCAGCCCCCACTTGATGTTGGGCAAGGTCACACGCCGGAAAGTCTGCCAGCCGGATGCGCCAAGTGAGACAGCAGCTTCTTCCTCTTCCTTGCCCTGTGCCTGCATCAGCGGGATCAATTCGCGCGCAATAAATGGAAAGGTAACGAAGACCGTCGCCAGAACTATGCCCGGCACCGCGAAAATCAGCTTGATGTCGTGCGCCTGCAACCACGGGCCGAACCAGCCCTGCGCGCCGAACAGCAGCACATAGATCAAACCAGCCACCACCGGGCTGACTGCGAACGGCAAATCAATCAGGGTAATGAGCAGGCTTTTTCCTTTGAATTCGAACTTGGCGATGGCCCATGCCGCCGCGACGCCGAATACCAGATTGGCAGGCACGGCAATGGCAGCCGTGAGCAGAGTCAGCTTGATCGCCGACCACGCGTCCGGTTCTTTCAACGCCGACAGGTATAAGCCCCAGCCCTTGCTCAACGCTTCAACAAACACCGCAACGAGCGGGAGGCCAAGAAACAGCACGAGGTAGACCAACGCTACGAAGATCAGCAGCAGCGTCACGCCGATAGATTCATGGGTGGAGATTCTTCTTGGTATTGTTTGCGTGGTCATTCGCGAGCGCCTCTTCTCGAACTCCACCATTGCAGCACATTAATGGTGAGTAGCAATACGAACGATATCAGCAACATCGCCACCGCGATTGTTGTCGCGCCCGCATAGTCGTATTGCTCCAGCTTGGCGACGATGAGCAGCGGCGCGATCTCGGAAATGAACGGCATGTTGCCCGCAATGAAAATCACCGAGCCGTATTCGCCGATGGCGCGCGCAAAGGCCAGCGCAAAGCCTGTCAGCAGTGCGGGATAAATGGCGGGGAAAATCACGCGGTGGAACACATTCCAGCGCCCCGCACCCAAACTGGCGGCGGCTTCTTCCACTTCGGCTTCAATATCAGCCAGCACAGGTTGCACCGTGCGCACCACAAAGGGCAGGCCGATGAAGGTGAGCGCAACCACGATGCCCAGCGGCGTATAAGCTACCTTGATGCCATATGCGGCGAAATACTGGCCGAGCCAGCCGTTCGGCGCATACAGCGTGGCCAGTATGATGCCCGCGACCGCGGTCGGCAGCGCAAAGGGCAGATCGACCAACGCATCCACAATGCGCTTGCCCGGAAAACTGTAACGCACCAGTACCCAAGCGACGACCAGGCCGAAAAAGGTGTTGATGAGCGCGGCGGCGAAGGAAGTCAGAAAGGTCACGCGCAACGAAGCCAGCACACGGTCACCCGTGACGACATGCCAGAAGCCATCCCAGCCCAATGCTGCCGATTTAACGAACAGCGCGGACAGGGGGATCAGCACGATCAACGAGAGATAGAACAGTGTAAAACCCAGCGCCAGATTGAAGCCGGGCAGCACACTGTGTGCCTTAAATTGCGACATCGCTTATTCCTGTTATTGGATAAGCGTGCAGTCTATCGATGCGTTACCGTATAAGAAAATAATAAATCCTGCATTGATTAGCAGTTTTTGGAATAAGGGTCAGCCAAGACAATTCCGAATATCGCTTAATGAAGCCTGCATTCAGAGGTTGATAAACAGCACTATCAAGAGTATTATTTGGGACACTTTAAATAACCCAATAAGGAAGCACCATGTCCAACCTGACCGCCAATGACCTAAAAACGAAAGGTATCGCTGCCATTGAGTCCGTGCTGGCGGATCGCCCGGAAGCAATCGTTTCGGTGCGCGGCAAAGATCGTTTTGTGGTGATGGAGATTGCGCAATATCACTATCTGCGCGAATGCGAGCTGGAAGCCGCATTGGCGGAAACTCGCGCCGACATCAAAGCAGGACGTGTGGTGAAGGAGTCACCAGTGGCGCACATCAAGCGTGTGAAAAAATCCGCTACATGAGCTTCCAGCTCGTCTTCACCGCACAATATGAAAAACGCGCTGCGCGTTTTCTTAAGCGTCATCCAAAATTGGAAAAGCAATATCTAAAGACGCTGCAACTGCTGGAAATGAATCCGCATCATCCCTCGCTACGCTTGCACGCCCTGAGCGGCAAGCTGCAAGGGTTGCACTCGGTTTCCATCAATCTCTCTTACCGTATCACGCTGG
>JANYHX010000017.1 GCA_025362155.1 Gallionella sp.
GAAATCAATGTTGAAACATTCAAGGGTGTAGTGCAGCTGAGCGGCTTTGTGAGTTCCCAGGCGGATATTAACAGGGCGGTGGATGTGGCCCGGGATGTTAATGGCGTCAAGTCGGTTAAGAATGATATGCGCTTGAAGTAAAGCAAGGTGTGCTCCCTCCCTAAAGGAGGGTGTGCACAATGAAGAAATTTGATTATAATCTGGTGGCATAAAGGGTGTTGGTCAATGTAGTTGAATTCAAAATATTGCGGTTTATTTTTTAATTTTCTATTTAAGGAGAAAGTCATGCAAACATCAAATCCTATGGATTTTAAAAATACCAACGGAGTAATCCCTCCATCTATCCCCAAGGATAAACTTATGGAGGATTTGCGTGGCGTTGCAGCACATGCAGAAGAATTGCTGCGCGCTACCGCTAACCAGGCCGGTGATGGGATAGCTGCAGCACGTGCCCGCGTTGAAGAGAATTTGAAGGCAGTCAAGGAGCGTTTGATAGCTGCTGAATCTACGCTGATTGACCGTAGCCGCGAGGCCGCCAAAGTTACCGATGAATATGTTCATGATAATCCATGGATATCGATAGGCATTACTGCCGCTGCTGGGATAGTGATCGGTATGCTAATCGCACGGCGCTAAAATCATGGAATCCACGGGACTGATGAGTTCGCTGAAGCGGCTGATGGATACTGTGCTTGGGATTTGTCAGACGCGCATCGCATTGCTATCCAACGAGATAGAAGAAGAGCGGGTGCGCGTCGGGCAAATGCTGTTACTTGGCAGCGCTGCCTTGGTTTGCTTTGGTCTGGCAATCATACTTTTGCTGGTATTTATTGTGGTGTTATTTTGGGAGCAGCATGTATTGGTTCTGGGCGGGCTTACGGCGATATTTTTCATTGCCGGGTTTGTGCTGTGGAATGCATTGCAGAATGCGCTGAAAGAAAAGTCCAAACTTTTTTCTGCCAGTCTGGCCGAATTGGGCCATGACCGGGATCATCTTGCGCCGGCACCTCGATATGAATAAACGTCTTGAATCCGTGGCTACTCGCCGTCTTGAGATACTGGAAAAAATTGCGGCTCAGCGCATGGAACTGGCCGAGATTTCCCAGGATTTTCAGCGCCCCTTGAGTGTGGTGGATACAGGGTTGAAAGGAATAAATTTTATTCGCAACCATCCGGCATTAATGGCGGGCTTGGCTGGTGGATTTCTTGCCCTGCGCCGTACCGGTATTATTGGTTGGATACAAAAGGGGCGCAGCCTGTTGTACCTTTCCCCCGTGATCCTGTCTGCGGGGTCAAAAGTTCTTTCCGCATTCTCTCGTTCTTCACATACAAAGAAAAATACTGAAGTAAGCTCCTTAACATAGTAGTAATAGACCTCTTCCAAGGAAGGGGTCTATATAATAAAAGGCCGTCTCAAGACGGCCTTTTATTTTTCTGTGACCCGTCCTGAGACAACCTGCAAACGGAAGAGGTTAATGGAGCGCTGAAGATGCCTCGCCTTCCAGGGGCGTAGTGTCGGTATCTTTCAACGGCGGAAAAATATCGCAATAGCTGGCATACAATGAAGTGAACCACAGTGGGAATGCGACCAGCCAGCCGAGAAACATCGGCAGGCTGGCGAGTATCGCCAAGAATAAAAATGTAATGCCATATACCAGCATAGCACCGGCATTAACGCGAAAGGACTGCAAGCTCAGTTTCATTGCATGAAGCGGTGGAACATTGCGGAAGAACACCAGCATCGGCGCATACTGCATGGCCATCAACAGCAAGCACAGCAGTACAACACCCAACAATACCGCCAAGCCTGCTCCCGCAACAGCCTGCATCATCGCTGGAGAATTCATGTCGGGTTGGCTATGCATCAAAATATTGACCAATGTGGCACCGCCGACCAACATCATTACGCCGAAAATCAAATACTGCCACAGCAGCGAAATGCCGCCCAAGGTAACCAGTTGCGAAGTATGTCGTTTGAAACCGTTGAATAAATGAGCCAGCTCCAACTCTTCGCCCTGATCAAGCGCACGGCATCCGGCCATCAGACCTATCAATATTGCGGGCATCAGCAGGCTGACCAAGGGTTCACCCACTACCGGGATAGTGGATATTGCCAGCGAGGCGATCACACAGATGAACAGTAATACGATCCATAGCAATGGTGCTTTAATAAACAGCGCATAGCCTTGCTTGATCCATACCCACCCTTGTGCGGGTTTTATATGTCGCGGTTCCATCATTTCTCCTGCTTACTCATAGCCAAACGGCGGGTGCTGCTACGATATGGTTTTTCAAAATACGTTCAAAGTGACGTGGATCATGTGGATTTATCAATTCGCCATCGCGCGGCAGATACTTGTCAAACAAACGCGATAACCAGAAGCGCAATGCGGCCACCCGCAACATCAGCGGCCACGCACGCTGTTCATTTTCTTGTAGTGGACGCACGGCATGATAGGCGCGCAGGAGCGATTGTGTCTTTGCCGCATCCAGTGTCCCATCGCTATGCATGCACCAATCATTCACAGTGATTGCAATGTCGTATAACAACGCATCGCTGCAAGCAAAATAAAAATCAATCAAACCGCCGATGCGATTTTCTTCCAGCAGCACATTATCGCGGAATAAATCGGCGTGAATCACGCCTTGCGGTAACGATGTCCAGTCTTGCTGCGCGAGGGTGACGGCAAGGCCGTCGGGTACACCGCGGCGTCCCCCTTGCGGGAGTTGCACGTGCAGCGCGACTTCGCTGTCCAGTAACGCCGCTTGCTGTGCATCCAGAAATGGCCGTACTTGCAGAGCTGTTGCCGCACGCCAGGCTGCGCCGCGCGGATTAGGCATGATCTGTGAAAATCCCTGTCCGGCGATGTGCATTTGCGCCAGCATCGCGCCCACTGCCGCACACTGCTCGTTGTTCGGCGCGGCAGTCGATTTGCCGCGCAGACGACTGACGATGCAAGCAGGCTTGCCATTCAGCTTGCCTAAAAATTGATTGGCGCGGTTCGCGACAGGGTTGGGGCAGGGAATGCCGTGTCGTGCCAGATGAGCCATCAAATTCAAATAAAACGGCAACTCATCAGCGCTGAGAATTTCGAACAGCGTGAGCACGAAACGGCCATTGCTGGTGGTGACGAAATAGTTTGTGTTCTCGATGCCGGATGCGATGCCCTCCAGTTCCACCAGCTGACCCAGGGAGTAATCGCCCAGCCAGGCAGTGAGTTCAGCCTCGGAGACGCTGGTAAAAACCGCCATACTTAAAAGCGGTGTATGACCCAGCGCGGCGGACGCACGCCGGAATCCAGACTTTCCTGGCGCGAGAATTTGCCATCGCCCTGATCATCCACCATGTAATAAGGCTTGCCGACCTTGGGAGTGATCTTGATCATGTACAGTTTTCCGCCCGAGCGATATTCCTCAATGGTTTGGTCGGTTTCCTTGATGATCTTTACTTCTGGCTCATCGTTGGAGTCGGCATTCTGCGCCGGCGGCGGAGGCAGCGGTTCGAGTTTAGCGGGAGCCGCCTTCGCGGCAAATGCGCCCAGAGAAAAACCGCTGAGTAGCAACAAATATAGGAAGCGCATCGCGGTAGTTGTCATGAGGTGGAGATGGGTAATTGGGAATAGC
>JANYHX010000032.1 GCA_025362155.1 Gallionella sp.
CGACGGTGTTGACGGTGATCTTCTTCGGGGGACTCAATTCGCTCGGGTTGGGTATTGTGGGGGCTTACGCCTGGCGCGCCTATGAGAATACGAAACACAGGCCTTTGGCGGTTGTCATGCAGGCAAAGACTTTCAATGGATCAGGGCTAATGGCTGAATAACATGTCAAATTCCAAAATCACAGCACGTATCGCTTTTCTGGATTACCTTCGTATATTTGCTTTTGTAAGCGTATTGATTGGCCATAAATACTATCCCGCCCTCTCCGCCGCCGCCGCAAATAATAAATTACACGCGACATTAAGGTTGTTCTTTGAGTATCTTATGCCTTTTGTATACAGTGGCGGCGCGGGTATTGTTATTTTTTTTCTAGTCTCCGGATATATTATTTCCGAAGTACTTGCGTCCGAGCAGCCAACCAGTTTTTTAATTCGGCGTGTATTTCGTATTTATCCGCTTTATATTACCGCGGTACTGATTCAAATCATTGTTCAGAATAGGTGGGAATCTCTCTCATTAAGTGTATTGGCGCCACAGTTATTATTGATGGGTGATTTTTTTGGATCTCCTTTTACGTTGGGTGGGGTGGAATGGACTCTTCGGGTCGAAATAATGTTCTATGTTTTTATGGCTATGCTAAGAGCGGGTGGTTTTTGGGGAGAGCGAAAAAACTCGTTGATCATGGTGTTATTGATAGCAACAATGTTAATGAGTCAACTTCCAGTATTCCCCGAGGGACCCTATCAAGGTTATTTTTTTATATATGCACCCTTTCTCTTCCTGGGAGTGGGCTTTTGGTTATATGAAAAGGAAACTATAAATTTCGGCTGGCTACTTACCTTAATATGTACGGTGTTCGTGAATTATTTTTATCTGATCAGCAGTTACCAGTCGTATTGGTTGCCTACACAATTTGCGGTACTTGGATTTTTACTGTTCACTATCGCCTGGATTTTCAGGGCAAGGTTTCAATCAACCAAATCAATTCTTTTATTGTCGGATTTAACCTATTCTGTTTATCTTTTTCATAAGTGGATGTTTGATTATTTTAGGGATAGCATCATAAAAATTCTTCCTTCGGTACAAAGCCCGGATATTTTAGCCTTGGTACCGCTTTTTATTTTTTGTTTCGTGTTGCATCGAATAATCGAGCGACCGGCAAACAAATTTGGACGGGCAATAACGATAAAACATTTCAAAGAAGTTAGGGAAGCAAAATGAAAGAATATTATATTCACCCTCAAGCTATCTGTGAGTCTGACAATATTGGCAAAGGGACACGGGTGTGGGCATTTGCGCACATTCTGCCTAGGGCTGAGATAGGTGCCGAGTGTAATATTTGTGACGGAGTCTTCATTGAGAACGATGTCAGTATCGGTGATCGAGTCACAATCAAGTGCGGAGTGCAAATTTGGGATGGTTTAACCATTGAAAATGATGTATTCATCGGCCCGAACGCTACTTTTACCAATGACCCTTTCCCCCGCAGCAAGATACATCCCGAGCAATTCGCCAAAACCATCATACGCAAGGGAGCTTCCATTGGTGCCAATGCAACCATACTGCCCGGCTTGGAGATTGGCGCCGGTGCGATGGTGGGAGCCGGTTCGGTCATCACCCGCTCCGTGCCGCCCAATGCAATCGCTATAGGAAACCCGGCAAAAATTGTTGGCTACGTGGGTGCACGAGACTCCCTGCCGGACTTGGTAACGAAAACTCCCGCTGCGGATAACGAAAAAGTCACTGCTACCGCTGTACGCGGAGTAAACTTGCATGAGTTACCGCGCATAGAAGATATGCGGGGGAACCTGAGCGTAGGCGAATTCGAGCGCTCCATTCCATTTCTGGCAAAGCGCTATTTCCTGGTGTTCGACGTGCCTAGCCGCGAGATTCGCGGCGAACATGCACATCATATAACTGATCAATTTTTGATCTGTGTGAAAGGAAGTTGCTCAGTGGTCGCTGATGACGGTAAACAACGCCGTGAGTTTTTGTTGGATCGCCCGAACTTGGGAGTCTTTCTGCCTGCAATGGTGTGGGGCATACAATACAAATATTCCCGCGATGCAATATTATTAGTGTTTGCCTCTGAATACTACGATCCAGGCGATTACATCCGCGATTATGACGAGTTCATAACGTTGGTTGGCAAACCGGCTGACTAACGCCAACGGAATAACATGCACCAACAGCTGCTCCATTCCAGTTGGCGGTAATTAAAACTGCCCCCCCATGAAGCCCAAGCCCCCTAAGCCCCCCCTCTCCCCCCCCGCCCTGGAAGCCCTGATCACCCTCTATAACACCCGACGCTATCCAGAAGCAGAAAACCAGGCACGCCTGCTCATTGCCAAATATCCCCAGACCGGCTTGCTGTGGAAACTACTGGGTGCC
>JANYHX010000037.1 GCA_025362155.1 Gallionella sp.
CCACAGCAGTAATGGTTAACCATTCCGGGTAAATTTCACCATTCTTGCGGCTGTTCCAGATTTCCCCTTGCCAGTAATTGTCGCGATGCAGGGTTTCCTGCATGCGTTCGTAGAACTCCGCATCGTGGGTATTAGATTTAAGCATGCTCAGATTTTGGCCGATTGCTTCTTCGGCGCTATAACCTGAAAGTTCTGTGAAAACACGATTGACCCGGATGATGACCTCCTCATTATCCGTCACGATCATGCCCTCTTCGATCTCAAAGGCAATGGCGGCCACTCTCAAGGCTGCTTCACGCTCTTCCAGTACTGCCATCATGCTATTAAATGCATAGGCCATATCGGCGATATCTTTCGGCCCGGTGAGAATTGCCCTTACTTCTGATTCTCCCGCAGTAGCGCGCTCCATGCTGGCGGATAACTGATTAAGCGGTCGCGTCATGCGACGCGTCAGGAAGCGGATTAGGAACAGAAATAACAGCGCAAAGGAAAATGAGGTAATGAGGTTGGCGACAAAAATGTCCTTGGTCGTTTGGGCCAGCGTCGCCTTGCTCATCACGACCACAACCTGGCCCAGTAGCTCGGGTGTAGCTGGCTGCATTTCGAATGGCGATTCGGCGGGCGGCTGGGTATAGACTGGCGCAGCAAAACGCCATGCATTCATATCTTCTTCATCGAGAATGGCAGCATTATTGTTCCAGTTAGTGTGAGCACCTGCCTTGGGAAATTGCACTGCATCCAGGCGACCACGTGACACCAGGGTGTGCTGATTGATGTCGAGTATTTCCACACTGACCACACCGGGGAAGGTCAGTGTCGCATTCACTGCCGGGTCCGCATTTTCAGCAGAGCTGTATATCAACGCCAGGGCGCTTTGGTGAGCCAGATTTTCGGTGATGCGCTGACCCTGCTCCATCAGGCGATAGCGTGTCCGCTCATTACTCTGCCACGATCCCACCAGCGCGGATGACAGCGCCAAAAGCAAAATGCCCAACGAGACCAGAATGCTAAGCTGGCGCTCAAAAGTAAGCTTATGGAGAAATTCGTTGAGAATTTTTTTCATGGGCGAATGGGTTTATTAATTTCGTTCTCTCTGAATTATGGTTCGGTTTAAATGAATTAACTTATTGCTCAGGAAGAGTCAGGTCGAAGCTCTCTACCAAGTCGGGTTTAATCCCCAAGTGCTGGGCTGTACGCAGATTGACAGCACTTTGCACATCGCGCAACGGTATCATGGCATGCTTCCCCATATCACCCGTGAGCAAAATGTGTTGCGCCAAATCGGCCAGGCTTTTGCCCAGCGTCACATTGTCAGGATAAAGCGAAAATAATACGCCGCGCCGGACATGGCCGACATTGCTGGAAAAAACGGCGAGACCTTGATCCCAGGAGGTTTGCAACACCAATGGCAATATCGAGTTTTCCTCCACCGTAACGGCATCCTGTGGCAACCATATCGCATCGCTGCGATTGTCAGCGGCAGCAAAAATCTGCTGATAGAAGCGTAGCGCACTATGCAAGTCATGCGCCTCATATGCGACCAATTCAAGACCTTGGGCATGCGCGGCTTCTTGAGCCAATTTTATCAGCCAGCCATTCAAGCCCGGATCGTAAACCACGAATATACGCTGCGTGGTCGGCATCAATTTCTTCATTCGGGCGAACAGCATTGCAGGATCCGGCGCCAAGCTGATAATTCGTTGCGTGAGCGTTTCATTCTCTCGCACGGTCAATACCCCGCCCGCCACCACGCCGATACCATTATTCAAAGCTGTTGCCATCTGCATACCCTGTCGGCCCAAGGCGATCACTACCTTGACATGCTGATTAAGCAGGCTGGCTTTTACTTCACTAATAGATGTATCAGTGCGCACGGGATACCTACCAATCTTCGCGCCAACCTCGCTCTGGATTCCCTCGATTATTTTCTCGAATATTTGCCGGTAAGGCTCACCAATATCAGGATAAATCACTGCAATTGTGCCTTCCTCTATTGCCCTTGCCGGTGAGGTGACGAGCAGCGTGGCGAAGAATAACAACACAGCGCTCAGCAACATGGAAGCTTGCCTGTGCTTGGCTTTATATCCTTTACAACAAACAAACATCATGGCCCTTAATAAACATACAGATCAAAATACCGAACTGCTATTTGCCAGCTAATTCATGAAGAGCTTGAATTGAAACAAGCTGTCAGGCTGCGCCCACCCTGCTCGACTGCTTTTCAAGATTAGAGTTTGTGCTGGAACTGCAGGTAAAAAGCGCGTCCCGGGAGTGGCAGATCGGAAAGTGTGATGGGGTTGCCGGGAAGCGTCGTACCAACCGATTTAAAGGTCGGCTCCCTGGCATCACGATCAAACAGGTTAGTCACCATGGCGCGAATATTCCAATTACCGGAAATACTGTCACGCCGCAAAATCAAGTCCACCAAGGTGTAGTCTGGAATTTTAGTCCGGTTATCACCCGGCTCCCGCATTCGGTCTGCCACATAATTGGCCTTGGTACTGACCTGCCATAGCGGCGCAACACGCCATTCGGCGAGGACAAACAAGCGGCGATGTGGCGCCATGCCGGCATCCTGTCCGGTTGCCTGATCTATGGAATGCTGCAAGGAAAAGTTGCCGGTCAGACGCACATCACTCGTCGCATCCAGCGTGGACTCCAATTCCAGTCCGCGCCCGACCTGGTCGCCGGTATTTTGATACGGTGTTGCGGGCAGAATAATGTTACGCATACGATAACGGAAAAAGTTCAGGTTGTTTTGTAACCTGGCTAAAGGTTGCCAGGAAAACGCCAGTTCGTCCGTGGTAATGGTCTCCGGTTTCAGGTTGGCATTGCCGGTAGCCACCGGATTGTTGATGGCATACAGCTCGGCGAAGGAAGGGGCGCGGAAGGCGGTTCCGTGCATGGCTTTGACCACAACGTTGTAGGCCGCATCCCACACCAGAGCGAGACGCGGATTGGTGGTGCCGCCGAAATCAGAATAACGGTCATGCCGCACACCCGCAGTCAGCGCCCAGTCTTTTGCAAAATTCCATTCGTCCTGGGCGAATGCGTAAGATACATTGCGCTTGTGCGGCGTCATATAGACCAAGGCCGGATTGCCGCTTACATCCGTTAAGCCGCCGGGCAATGGAGCAAATGCCGCATCATAATTTTTGGTCTCGGTGATATCGTACATATCCTCGACCCGGTACCCCGTGCCGATGCGGACGCGATGACGCTCGAAGCCTGTATAGAAGGCGGAAACGCTGGCATTGGAGTGCCGTTCGGAATGTCCGGGATTGCCGATCATGCCGTTCGGGAACGCCCCATTAAAGGCGCCTGCGGGGAAGAGTGTGTAGGCCGGATCGCCCTTTTCCTTGATATCGTAATAGCTGGCAACCCCGGACACATCCCAATTCGGCGCCCAGTTGACCTTGTCATAGCTCATATCCAGATTCAGCCTGGACGCATGCCCGCGCCCATTGGGATCCAGGCTCCCGGCGACACCGGTGCCGACACCCACTTCGCGTTTCTGGTATGCCGCCCGCAAACGCCATGCCTCATGGGACAAATCGGCGCGCGCATCGATTCCCTTGCTTTCAGCATTGACCGGCCCGGGAGCACGTGATGCATTCGTAGCAAAAATTCCATCCCAGGCTGATTGCGCGTCATTCTGCATGGTGCCCTTCTGTCCATCGGTTTTCCCCGCACCCAGATAGAAAGCGGCGTCAAACGCACCGAGCTTGCCACCGTACTGCGTCCATACATCACGACTGTTGAAACTGCCGGCACGCAACCCGTATTCAGTTCCATTGATATCCGCCGCAGTCCTGGTGATGACATTGATTACCCCGGAGAACGCATCGGCGCCATACAATGCTGACCCCGGCCCGCGGATCACTTCGATGCGTGCCACATTTTCCAGCGGCATGCCGCCCCAAACTTCACCGCGATTGCCCCAAAGCACACTCGTGATCGGGATGCCATTGACCAGCATCAAGACTTCCGGATTGTTTTTGGTGGCTATACCGCGAAATTCGTAGATCGGATTCATGCCGACATTCGACATTGAAACATGCAGTCCCGGGACGCTTTCCAGCGCCTGGCTTAGGTCAGTCACTCCCATGGCTGCGATGTCACGGGCTGTGATCACGGTCGCCACAGCCGGTGCGCGAGTGACAGGTTGTGAGCTGCCGGTGACAATACTGATCATGGATTTGTCGCCATAGGCCAGCGCCAAATCTTCTTCTTCAGTGGTCTGCGCGGCGGCAGCGCCAATCCAGGTAAATGCCAGAATGGCACAGAGCATTTGATGGTTCAATGTTTGCATAGCTAATCCCCCGATTCATTACAGCTTCAATTTACTCATGCCTGTTCTGCG